>NZ_JAMYRE010000028.1:0-80518 GCF_040321265.1 Mesorhizobium sp. M0491 | reverse complement strand
CGGCGGCCCGCTCTCTATCCTTTTATGCTGTGGTGTTCCCGCGCCCCGCGGGGCGTGTTCAACCCCCCCCCACTTTACACCCCCCCCCCGCCCGCGGCGTTTCGCGGGGGCGGCGGGACCACGCGCTGCCGCGTTTGATGTCGGACGATGCGGACAGCGCAACCGAAAGGGGGCCGAATGAACTGGCTTGAAAACTTGCGGCGCAGTTTCCTTGACTGGCAAGCCATGGCGGACGTGCTGCCAAGCATGATCACCATCGGATTGAAGAACACCTTGATCCTCGCGGCCGCATCCACGGTGCTGGGTGTCGTGCTCGGCATGATCCTGGCAGTCATGGGCATCTCGCAATCGCGCTGGCTGCGCATTCCGGCCCGGGTCTACACGGACATTTTCCGTGGCCTTCCGGCGATCGTCACGATCCTTCTGATCGGCCAGGGCTTTGCGCGCATCGGCCGTGAAATCTTTGGGCCTTCGCCCTTTCCGCTCGGCATTCTGGCCCTCAGCCTGATCGCCGGCGCCTATATCGGCGAAATCTTCCGCTCGGGCATCCAGAGCGTCGAGCGCGGGCAAATGGAAGCCTGCCGGGCGCTCAGCATGAGCTACGGGCAGGGCATGCGCCTGATCGTCATCCCGCAGGGCATCCGCCGCGTCCTGCCGGCGCTGGTCAACCAGTTCATCGGCAACGTCAAGGATTCGAGCCTCGTCTACTTCCTCGGTCTGCTCGCATCGGAGCGCGAGATTTTCCGCGTCGGTCAGGACCAGGCGGTGGTCACCGGAAACCTGTCGCCATTGCTGCTGGCCGGCGTGTTCTATCTCGTGATCACCGTGCCGTTGACCCACGTGGTTAATTACATCGACAACTCGCTGCGGGTCGGAAAGCAAAAGGCAGGCCTCGTCACCAGCGGCCTTGCCGAGGTGAGCGAACTGGAGAGCGCCGTCGGCAGCCCGCTCTCCGAGGCCAGCCCTGAAGACAGCTCGGCGCTTTCACGCTTCAAGGGTGGTAGTCTCGCCGTCACCAATCTCGACATGGCCTATGGCGATCTCGATGTCCTGAAGGGCGTCAGCCTGACGGTCAAGCCGGGCACGGTCACCTGCGTCATCGGTCCGTCAGGGTCGGGCAAGTCGACCTTGCTGCGCTGCCTTAACCGCTTGGTCGAGCCCAAGGGCGGTGACGTGCTGCTCGATGGCGCGAGCATCCTGGCGATGAAGCCCGAAAAGCTGCGCCGGCGTGTCGGCATGGTGTTCCAGCAGTTCAACCTGTTTCCCGACCACACAGCCCTGGAAAACGTCATGCTGTCGCTGACCAAGGTCAAGGGCCTTCCGGTGCGGGAAGCCGAGCGCATCGCCGAGGCGCGCCTCGCCGATGTTGGCCTTGCCGCACGCAAACACCATCGTCCCGGCAGTCTTTCCGGTGGCCAGCAGCAGCGGGTGGCAATCGCCCGTGCACTGGCAATGGACCCTGAGGTGATCCTGTTCGACGAGGTGACGAGCGCTCTCGATCCGGAACTGGTGAAGGGCGTTCTCAACCTGATGGCTGACCTCGGCCGACGTGGCATGACAATGGTCGTGGTGACCCATGAAATGGGTTTTGCCCGCAAGGTCGCCGATCAGGTCATCTTCATGGATGAGGGCCGTGTCATCGAGGCCGGCACGCCCGCTGCGATCTTCGACACTCCCAAAAGCGCGCGCTTGAAGCACTTCCTCGCCGAAGTGCTGTGATCCGCATCGCCATCTGGCCGATATGCGTGGAACGCCTTCGGTCGCTCAATCCACTCTCTACACAGTGAAAGAACATCTCATGGTTACATCGCATCCGGTCTCGAAGGTCGTCGTTGTCGGAGGCGGCATTTTCGGTGTCTCCACAGCCGTTCATCTCGCGCGGCTTGGCATCGAAACGATCCTCGTCAACGATGGACCGCTTGCCAAGGGGGCGTCGGGCCGCTCGCTCTCCTGGCTCAATTCAGCGCGCAAGCGGTCGGCTGAGTATCATCGCTTGCGCATGATCGGTATCGACCGCTACCGGACGTTGTCGGCGAGATATCCGGATGCTGCGTGGCTGCGTTTCGATGGCGGCCTGACATGGGATGCGGACGACGCCTCGAACCAGATTGCTGATGTCTTCGCCCATGAAAAGGATCTCGGCTATGACGCACAGCACCTGACCGCGGCCGCCATAGCGGCGGTCACACCAGGCGTTGCCGCAGGCGCCGTCACGCCGCAGGGAGCCATTTTCAACCCAGGGGAAGGCTGGGTCGACCTGCCATCGCTGATCGATGCATTAATTGCGGAGTTCGTGGAGCGCGGCGGGCGACTGGTCACCGATGCCGGCAGGGCCACGGTCACGGTTGTCGATGGTCGTGCCACTGGCGCCACCACGACCAGCGGCATCGACTTTCCTGCCGATGCAGTCCTCCTGGCGACCGGCAGTGATGTGCCGCGAATGGTTGCGGCCACAGGCCACCATATCGAGGATGGGACGCCGATCGCGCTGCTGGTCAGGACCAAGCCGGTCGATTTGGCTCTTCGGGCCGTGCTCAACACGCCGCGCGTCGCCATCCGCCCGACGCCGGACGGAGCCCTCGCGCTCGATTCCGCCTGGTCGGAAGAAGAGGTAATCATCAATGCAGACGGCACCTATGGGGTGAAGGGCTCGACGATTGATGGACTTCTTGAACAAGCCGCGAAGGTCCTCGAGGGACATCCAAAGCTGGAATTGGAGAGTTATGGTGTCGGCCCCAAGCCGATTCCGGGCGACGGCGAGCCGGTCTTCGGCTTGTTGAAAGATATCCAGGGATACTACGTCGCCTTCAGCCACAGCGGCGCGACGCTTGGCCTGATCGCCGGTGAACTCATTGCCGACGAGATCGCCACCGGAAGAGAGCACCCGCTGCTTGCCAAGTTCCGCCCAAGCCGCTTTGCTTAGGCTTTCGGAATTGTTTCGTGTGGCCATCAGCGACATTTCTGCGGTCTGCCCTTTGAAAATCGGCGACCCGCTTGCCATATTAGCCCGATTGGGGCATAAGAGCGCCATAGCCGGGACGGAACGACTGGATGGTTCCGAGGCGGTGTTTGGTCATAAAGCGGAGACTTGCCACTTGCGTGGATCAAGAATCGGTTTTATGTAGACGAAACAGACACGCGACGCGTGGAGCTGGGAAACCGGCTTTACGCGTCTGATTTGCATGGGCGAAATGATTGCGCTGATTCGGCGCGAAATTCGCTCAGGCGGTACGTCCCGGCCAGCGGGATCATCCAGGAGACCCGGCCAACGGGTCTTGAAGACAGAGCGGCATATGGCTTCGAAAACCACAAATCCTTTCGTCTTTCTCCAGCAGGTCCGCGCGGAGACCGCCAAGGTGACTTGGCCGTCGCGGCGCGAAACGATGATCTCGACGGTGATGGTTCTGGCCTTCGCAGTGATCGCGATGATCTTTTTCTTCACCGCCGATCAGCTCATGGGCCTTGCGGTCGAACAGATTCTGGGCATCGGACGCTAAGTCCGGCGATTACGGAGAAGTCTTGAAATGACCGCGCGCTGGTACATCGTCCACGCCTATTCGAACTTTGAAAAGAAGGTCGCCGAGGATATCGAGAACAAGGCCAAGCAGAAGGGCCTGTCCGCCGACATCCATCAGATCGTGGTTCCGACCGAGAAGGTCGTCGAAGTTCGCCGCGGCCGCAAGGTCGATGCCGAGCGCAAGTTCTTCCCGGGCTATGTGCTGCTGAAGGCGAATTTGACCGACGCTGTGTTCTCGCTGGTCAAGAACACACCGAAGGTCACCGGCTTCCTGGGTGACTCCAAGCCGGTGCCGATCACCGAGGCGGAAGCGCAGCGCATCCTGAACCAGGTGCAGGAAGGCGTCGAGCGGCCCAAGCCCTCGGTCACGTTCGAGATCGGCGAAGCGATCCGCGTTTCGGATGGTCCCTTCGCGTCGTTCAACGGTTTCGTCCAGGAAGTGGACGAGGAGCGGGCGCGGCTCAAGGTGGAAGTTTCGATCTTCGGGCGCGCCGTGCCGGTCGATCTGGAATTCGGACAGGTCGAAAAGGGCTGATCCGAAATCCCTGACGCCGGTTTGGCGATCAGGGGAGGCGGCGCGGAAGCGCGGCCTGAGAACGGTGGGAGACGAATGCGGCTTTAGCCGGCCGCATGGATCGCACCACCAGACTGCAACCGCCGGCATGACCGGCATAGACAAAGGCAGGAAAAGAGATGGCTAAGAAAATTGCAGGCCAGCTCAAGCTCCAGGTGAAAGCGGGATCGGCTACGCCGTCTCCCCCGATCGGCCCGGCGCTTGGTCAGCGTGGCATCAACATCATGGAGTTCTGCAAGGCGTTCAACGCGCAGACCCAGGAAATGGAAAAGGGATCGCCGGTTCCGGTCGTCATCACCTACTATCAGGACAAGTCCTTCACCTTCGTCATGAAGACGGCGCCGGTGAGCTACTTCCTGAAGAAGGCAGCGAACCTGACGTCCGGTTCCAAGGAGCCGGGCAAGGTCAAGGCCGGTACGGTTTCGCGTGACAAGGTCCGCGAGATTGCCACCGCGAAGATGAAAGACCTGAACGCAAACGACGTCGAAGCGGCCATGCGCATGGTCGAGGGCTCCGCCCGCTCGATGGGTCTGGAAGTGGTGGGCTAAGATCATGGCAAAGATTGCAAAGCGTGTATCGAAGACCCGCGAAGGCATCGATCCCAACAAGGCTTATGCCCTGGGTGATGCGCTGAAGCTGCTCAAGGACCGTTCCTCGGTGAAGTTCGATGAGACCATCGAAGTCGCCATGAATCTCGGCGTCGACCCGCGCCATGCCGACCAGATGGTCCGCGGCGTGGTCAACCTGCCGAACGGCACCGGCCGCTCGGTGCGTGTCGCCGTGTTCGCCCGTGGCGACAAGGCCGACGAAGCGCGCGCCGCCGGCGCCGACATCGTTGGTGCCGAGGATCTGGTCGACATCGTCCAGAAGGGCACGATCGATTTCGATCGCTGCATCGCCACGCCGGACATGATGCCGCTGGTCGGTCGTCTGGGCAAAGTGCTCGGCCCGCGCGGCATGATGCCGAACCCGAAGGTCGGCACCGTCACCACCGACGTTGCCGCCGCCGTCAAGGCATCCAAGGGCGGCGCCGTCGAGTTCCGTGTCGAGAAGGCTGGCATCGTCCATGCCGGCGTCGGCAAGGTCTCGTTCGACGTCAAGGCGCTGGAAGAGAACATCCGCGCCTTCGCCGATGCGGTGACCAAGGCAAAGCCGACTGGCGCCAAGGGCAACTACGTCAAGAAGGTGTCGGTCACCTCGACGATGGGCCCGGGCCTCAAGCTCGACGTCGCGACGCTCAACGCGTCCTGATACGAACATTTGGATCGGCCGCTAAGCGGCTGATCCGCAAGTGAATTCCGGGCCTCCGACCTAGTTGGCGGCCCGGTGCCGGAAGTCGAAAGGCTTCCGGACATCCTGTCCGAGATTGCAGGCGGCCCAGAAGCCTTAATTCGATTTGGGCCTGCATGAGACGGGTGAAGACCGGACAACGGAGCGATTGCTCCAATGAAAGGTTCGAACCGTGTTTGCCTTTTGTCTGCGCATCGCCGGCTTGACTGTCGATGTGGCGAAAGGGGGCAGGATCCTCGAGCGTCGTTCGGGAGATCCGTTACTGGATGGCCCGGCCGACAAAAGGCAACCCGACGCCTGTCCTCGTCAATGGGATGTTCCCGTTAACAGGATTGGGGTCAACTGGAGATAGGCAGTGGACAGAGCGGAAAAACGCGAACTCGTCACGGGCCTGAACGGTGCGTTCTCGAACGCAGGTTCAGTGGTCGTGGCCCACTACGCCGGTATCACCGTCGCGCAAATGAACGACCTTCGGTCGAAAATGCGCGCCGCCGGTGGCACCGTCAAAGTCGCGAAGAACCGTCTCGCCAAAATCGCTCTTCAGGGCACGGACTCCGCATCGATCATCGAGCTGTTCAAGGGACAGACGCTGATTGCTTATTCGGAGGATCCGATTGCGGCGCCGAAGGTCGCGTCCGATTTCGCCAAGGGAAATGACAAGCTCGTCATTCTCGGTGGCGCAATGGGCACCACCTCGCTCAATGCCGACGGTGTGAAGGCACTCGCCACACTTCCGTCGCTCGATGAGCTGCGCGCCAGGCTGGTTGGCATGATCGCCACGCCGGCAACCCGGATCGCCCAGATCGTCAATGCGCCAGCGGCTTCGGTCGCGCGCGTCATCGGCGCTTACGCCCGGAAGGACGAGGCGGCATGAGGCCGTTCCTCGCTATCACAAACACACGTTCGAACCTTATGAAGGAACACAACAATGGCTGATCTCGCAAAGATCGTAGACGACCTTTCGAAGCTGACCGTCCTCGAGGCGGCTGAGCTGTCGAAGCTTCTGGAAGAAAAGTGGGGCGTTTCCGCCGCTGCTCCGGTGGCTGTTGCCGCCGCTGGCGGTGGTGCGGCCGCTGCTGCTCCGGTCGAGGAAAAGACGGAATTCGACGTCGTCCTCACCGAGGCAGGCGCTCAGAAGATCAACGTCATCAAGGAAGTCCGCGCCATCACCGGTCTTGGCCTCAAGGAAGCCAAGGACCTGGTCGAAGCGGCTCCGAAGCCGGTCAAGGAAGCCGTTTCCAAGGCCGACGCTGACAAGTTCAAGGCCCAGCTGGAAGCAGCCGGCGCCAAGGTCGAACTGAAGTAAGCGTAAAAGCGGCGGGCGGCCTCGCGCCGTCCGCCACTCCCTTCGCCCGAAGGGAGTGCGCGTAACGCGAGATCTACGAGAACCTCTTTCCTGAGGGCCGAAAACCGGCCTTCAGGAAACGGGTTTTCTCCCGTTCTAGCCGGCCGCCGACAGGCGCCGGGAAAACAGACAGAGGGTTGCCGCCAAGGTGGCCCAGCATGCAAGGCGAGCCGCGGCGAGGCTCGTCCCGAGTTTAGAGCTAAGGAGCGACGATGGCCCAGACCCAGACTTTCAATGGCCGCAGACGCGTACGCAAGTTCTTCGGAAAGATTCCGGAAGTTGCGGAGATGCCGAACCTGATCGAGGTTCAGAAGGCATCCTATGACCAGTTCCTGATGGTGGCGGAGCCCAAGGGTGGGCGTCCGGACGAGGGACTGCAGGCTGTTTTCAAGTCGGTCTTCCCGATCTCCGATTTTTCCGGCTCCTCGATGCTGGAGTTCGTGAAGTATGAGTTCGAAGGACCGAAATTCGACGTTGACGAATGCCGTCAGCGCGACCTGACCTATGCCGCGCCGCTCAAGGTGACGCTGCGCCTCATCGTGTTCGATATCGACGAGGATACCGGCGCCAAGTCCATCAAGGACATCAAGGAGCAGGACGTCTACATGGGCGACATGCCGCTCATGACGCTGAATGGCACCTTCATCGTCAACGGCACCGAGCGCGTCATCGTCTCGCAGATGCACCGCTCGCCGGGCGTCTTCTTCGACCATGACAAGGGCAAGTCGCACTCGTCGGGCAAGCTTCTGTTTGCCGCGCGCGTCATCCCCTATCGCGGCTCGTGGCTCGACATCGAGTTCGATTCCAAGGACGTCGTGCACGCCCGCATCGATCGTCGCCGCAAGATTCCGGTGACGTCGCTGCTGATGGCGCTCGGCATGGACGGCGAAGAAATCCTGTCGACCTTCTACAACAAGATCACCTACAAGCGCGCCGGCGACCATTGGCGCATTCCGTTCAACGTCGAGCGTTTCCGCGGCCTCAAGGCCGTCGGCGACCTGGTCGATGCCGATACCGGCGAAGTCGTCGTCGAAGCCGGCAAGAAGATCACGGCACGTCAGGCTCGGGCGCTTGGCGAAAAGGGTCTGAAGGCGATCAAGGCGACCGACGAGGATCTGCTCGGCAACTACCTGGCCGAGGACATCGTCAACTACGCCACCGGCGAGATATTCCTCGAAGCCGGGGACGAGATCGACGAGAAGACGCTGAAGGTTCTGCTCGGCACCGGCGAAGACGAGATCAAGGTTCTCGACATCGACCACGTCAATGTCGGCGCCTATATCCGCAACACGCTCAACGTCGACAAGAACGAGAGCCGCCAGGACGCGCTGTTCGACATCTATCGTGTCATGCGCCCCGGCGAGCCGCCGACGCTCGAAACCGCCGAAGCCATGTTCAACTCGCTGTTCTTCGACAGTGAGCGCTACGATCTGTCGGCCGTTGGCCGCGTCAAGATGAACATGCGCCTCGAGCTCAAGGCCGAGGACACCGTGCGCGTGCTGCGCAAGGACGACATCCTGGCCGTGGTCAGGACGCTGGTTGAACTGCGCGACGGCAAGGGCGAGATCGACGACATCGACAATCTCGGCAACCGCCGCGTGCGTTCGGTCGGCGAGCTGATGGAAAACCAGTACCGCGTCGGCCTGCTGCGCATGGAACGCGCGATCAAGGAGCGTATGTCCTCGATCGAGATCGACACGGTCATGCCGCAGGACCTGATCAACGCCAAGCCGGCGGCTGCCGCCGTGCGCGAGTTCTTCGGTTCCTCGCAGCTGTCGCAGTTCATGGACCAGACCAACCCGCTGTCGGAGATCACCCACAAGCGCCGCCTCTCGGCGCTTGGACCGGGCGGTCTGACCCGCGAGCGCGCCGGCTTCGAAGTGCGCGACGTGCACCCGACGCATTACGGCCGCATCTGCCCGATCGAGACGCCGGAAGGCCCGAATATCGGTCTGATCAACTCGCTGGCCACCTTCGCACGCGTCAACAAGTACGGCTTCATCGAGAGCCCGTACCGCAAGATCGTCGACGGCAAGCTGACCAATGACGTCGTCTATCTCTCGGCGATGGAAGAGGCCAAGCACCATGTCGCGCAGGCCAACGCCGAGCTCGACAAGAACGGTGGTTTCGTCGACGAATTCGTCATTTGCCGCAGTGCCGGCGAAGTGATGATGGCGCCGCGCGAAAACGTCGATCTGATGGACGTGTCGCCCAAGCAGATGGTGTCGGTGGCCGCGGCCCTGATCCCGTTCCTGGAAAACGACGACGCCAACCGCGCTCTGATGGGCTCGAACATGCAGCGTCAGGCCGTGCCGCTGGTGCGCGCCGAGGCGCCGTTCGTCGGCACCGGCATGGAGCCGATCGTTGCCCGTGACTCGGGCGCTGCCATCGGCGCCCGCCGCGGCGGCATCGTCGACCAGGTGGATGCGACGCGTATCGTTATCCGCGCTACCGAAGATCTCGATCCGGGCAAGTCCGGCGTCGACATCTACCGGCTGATGAAGTTCCAGCGTTCGAACCAGAACACCTGCATCAACCAGCGTCCGCTGGTTCGCATGGGTGACCTCGTCAACAAGGGCGACATCATCGCCGACGGTCCGTCGACCGAGCTCGGTGATCTGGCGCTCGGCCGCAACGTGCTGGTCGCGTTCATGCCGTGGAATGGCTACAACTACGAGGACTCGATCCTCCTGTCCGAACGCATCGTCGCCGATGACGTCTTCACCTCGATCCATATCGAGGAGTTCGAGGTCATGGCGCGCGATACCAAGCTCGGGCCGGAGGAAATCACGCGCGATATTCCGAACGTCTCGGAAGAAGCGCTGAAGAACCTCGACGAAGCCGGCATCGTCTACATCGGTGCGGAAGTTCAGCCGGGCGACATCCTGGTCGGCAAGATCACGCCGAAGGGCGAAAGCCCGATGACGCCGGAAGAGAAGCTTCTGCGCGCCATCTTCGGCGAAAAGGCATCCGATGTGCGCGACACCTCGATGCGCATGCCTCCGGGCACTTTCGGCACCGTCGTCGAGGTGCGCGTCTTCAATCGCCACGGTGTGGAGAAGGACGAGCGCGCCATGGCGATCGAGCGCGAGGAGATCGAACGCCTCGCCAAGGACCGCGACGACGAGCAGGCCATTTTGGACCGTAACGTCTATGCGCGTCTTTCCGACGTGCTCGTCGGCAAGGAAGCGATCGCTGGACCGAAGGGCTTCAAGAAGGGCTCGACGCTGTCCAAGGATACGCTCGACGAGTATCCGCGTTCGCAGTGGTGGCAGTTTGCCGTGGAGAACGAAAAGCTCCAGAGCGAACTCGAAGCCCTGCGTGGCCAGTACGACGATTCCAAGAAGGCGCTCGAACAGCGTTTCATGGACAAGGTCGAGAAGGTCCAGCGCGGCGACGAAATGCCTCCGGGCGTCATGAAGATGGTCAAGGTCTTCGTGGCCGTGAAGCGCAAGATGCAGCCCGGCGACAAGATGGCCGGCCGTCACGGCAACAAGGGTGTCGTGTCGCGGATCGTTCCGGTCGAGGACATGCCTTTCCTCGAGGACGGCACGCATGCCGATATCGTGCTCAACCCGCTGGGTGTGCCGAGCCGCATGAATGTCGGCCAGATCCTGGAAACGCATCTGGGCTGGGCATGCGCGGGCATGGGCAGGAAAATCGGCGAGCTGATCGACACGTACAAGGCAGCCGGCGACATCAAGCCGCTGCGCAAGACGCTCGAGAGCTTCATCCCGGCCAACGACCGCAACGAGCCGGTTCGTGACTATGACGACGAGAGCATTGTTCGCCTCAGCGAGCAGATGCGCCGCGGCGTCTCGATCGCGACCCCGGTGTTCGACGGCGCGCACGAGGCTGACATCAACATCATGCTGGAGCAGGCGGGCCTGCACACCAGCGGTCAGTCGCAACTCTATGACGGACGCACCGGCGAGCCGTTCGATCGCAAGGTGACGATGGGCTACATCTACATGCTCAAGCTTCACCATCTCGTGGACGACAAGATCCACGCGCGTTCGATCGGTCCGTACTCGCTCGTCACCCAGCAGCCGCTGGGCGGCAAGGCGCAGTTCGGTGGCCAGCGCTTCGGCGAGATGGAGGTCTGGGCACTCGAAGCATACGGCGCCGCCTACACGCTGCAGGAAATGCTGACGGTGAAGTCGGACGACGTCGCAGGCCGTACCAAGGTCTACGAGGCGATCGTCCGTGGCGACGACACCTTCGAGGCCGGCATCCCCGAGAGCTTCAACGTTCTCGTCAAGGAAATGCGGTCTCTCGGCCTCAATGTCGAGCTGGAGAACACCAAGCTCGACGACAACCCTGTCCGGCTGCCAGATGCTGCCGAATAGGGGCGCGGCCGAGTAAGGCAATGGCGCGCCACGGCTTTCCGCGGCGCGCCTCGATCATGATCCCGAAAAGTGGCTACCGGTTTTCGGATGGGATCATGCTCAACCAGGAAGTATTCGACGGCCAGTGGCCGACAAAGACGGCGGGCGTTTGGCTCGCGACTAGATGCAAGGGGTCTTCGAGGATCCCGAAAAGGAGAACGGCATGAACCAAGAGGTCATGAATCTCTTCAATCCCCAGGCGCCTGCGCAGGTGTTCGATTCCATCCGGATATCGCTCGCCAGCCCTGAGAAGATTCTGTCCTGGTCTTTCGGCGAGATCAAGAAGCCGGAGACCATCAACTACCGCACCTTCAAGCCGGAGCGTGACGGTCTGTTCTGCGCGCGCATTTTTGGCCCGATCAAGGACTATGAGTGCCTGTGCGGCAAGTACAAGCGCATGAAGTACAAGGGCGTCATCTGCGAGAAGTGCGGCGTTGAAGTCACGCTGTCGCGCGTTCGCCGCGAGCGCATGGGCCATATCGAACTGGCGGCACCGGTCGCCCATATCTGGTTCCTGAAGTCGCTGCCGTCGCGCATCGGCACGCTGCTCGACATGACCCTGAAGGACATCGAGCGCGTCCTCTACTTCGAGAACTACATCGTCACCGAACCTGGCCTCACCGCGCTGAAGGAGCACCAGCTGCTCAGCGAGGAAGAGTACATGATCGCCGTCGACGAGTATGGCGAGGATTCGTTCACCGCCATGATCGGCGCCGAGGCCATTCATGACCTCCTGGCCGGCATGGACTTGGAGAAGATCGCCGGCGACCTGCGTTCGGAACTGGCTTCGACCACCTCCGAGCTGAAGCAGAAGAAGTATCTGAAGCGGCTCAAGGTCGTCGAGAACTTCATGGAATCCGGCAACCGTCCGGAATGGATGATCATGAAGGTGGTTCCGGTGATCCCGCCGGACCTGCGCCCGCTGGTTCCTCTGGACGGCGGCCGCTTCGCCACGTCGGATCTGAACGACCTCTATCGCCGCGTCATCAACCGCAACAATCGTCTGAAGCGGCTGATCGAGCTGCGCGCTCCCGGCATCATCGTGCGCAATGAAAAGCGCATGCTGCAGGAAGCCGTCGATGCGCTGTTCGACAACGGCCGTCGCGGCCGCGTCATCACCGGCGCCAACAAGCGCCCGCTGAAGTCGCTGTCCGACATGCTCAAGGGCAAGCAGGGCCGGTTCCGTCAGAACCTGCTCGGCAAGCGCGTCGACTATTCCGGCCGCTCGGTCATCGTGACCGGTCCGGAGCTCAAGCTGCACCAGTGCGGCCTGCCCAAGAAGATGGCGCTCGAACTGTTCAAGCCCTTCATCTACGCCCGTCTCGACGCCAAGGGTTACTCCTCGACCGTCAAGCAGGCGAAGAAGCTGGTCGAAAAGGAGCGTCCGGAAGTCTGGGATATCCTCGACGAGGTCATCCGCGAACATCCGGTGCTGCTGAACCGTGCGCCGACGCTGCACCGTCTCGGCATCCAGGCGTTCGAGCCGATCCTGATCGAGGGCAAGGCGATCCAGTTGCACCCGCTGGTCTGCACGGCCTTCAACGCCGACTTCGACGGCGACCAGATGGCCGTTCACGTGCCGCTGTCGCTGGAAGCGCAGCTTGAAGCCCGCGTGCTGATGATGTCGACCAACAACATCCTGCACCCGGCTTCCGGCGCGCCGATCATCGTGCCGTCGCAGGACATGGTTCTGGGTCTCTACTATCTCTCGATCGTCAACCAGAACGAGCCGGGCGAGGGCATGGTGTTTGCCGACATGGGCGAACTCCAGCACGCGCTCGAGACCAAGGCCGTGACGCTGCACTCCAAGATCAAGGGTCGTTTCCGCACGGTCGACGCCGAAGGCAAGGTGGTGTCGAAGATCCATGACACCACGCCTGGCCGCATGATCATCGGCGAGCTTCTGCCGAAGAACGTCAACGTGCCTTACGAGACCGCCAACCAGGAGATGACCAAGAAGAACATCTCCAAGATGATCGACACCGTCTACCGCCATTGCGGTCAGAAGGAGACGGTCATTTTCTGCGATCGCATCATGGCTCTCGGCTTCAGCCATGCCTGCCGTGCCGGCATTTCGTTCGGCAAGGACGACATGCTGATCCCGGATGCCAAGATCAAGCTGGTCTCCGACACCGAGGCTTTGGCCAAGGAATACGAGCAGCAGTACAATGACGGTCTGATCACGCAGGGCGAGAAGTACAACAAGGTCGTCGACGCCTGGGCCAAGTGCTCGGAAAAGGTCGCCGACGAGATGATGGCCCGCATCAAGGCGGTCGAGTTCGAGGACAATGGCCGTCAGAAGCCGATGAACTCGATCTACATGATGTCGCACTCCGGTGCGCGTGGCTCGCCCACCCAGATGCGTCAGCTTGCCGGCATGCGCGGCCTTATGGCCAAGCCGTCGGGTGAAATCATCGAAACGCCGATCATCTCGAACTTCAAGGAAGGCCTGACCGTGCTCGAGTACTTCAACTCGACCCACGGCGCCCGCAAGGGTCTGGCCGACACCGCCTTGAAGACGGCGAACTCGGGTTACCTCACCCGTCGTCTGGTCGACGTGGCGCAGGACTGCATCGTCAACTCCGTCGACTGCGGCACCGACAAGGGCCTCACCATGCAGCCGATCGTCGATGCCGGTCAGGTCGTCGCTTCGGTCGGCCAGCGCGTGCTGGGCCGTACGTCGCTCGACGACATCACACATCCGGTGTCGGGCGAGATCCTGGTCAAGGCCGGAACGCTGATGGACGAGCGTGACGTGGAACAGATCGAAAAGGCCGGCGTCCAGTCGGTCCGCATCCGCTCGGCACTGACTTGCGAAGTCAGGGTTGGCGTCTGCGCGGTCTGCTACGGTCGCGATCTTGCCCGCGGCACCCCGGTCAACCAGGGCGAAGCCGTCGGCGTCATCGCGGCGCAGTCGATCGGCGAGCCGGGCACGCAGCTCACCATGCGTACCTTCCACATGGGCGGTACCGCGCAGGTGGTGGACAGCTCGTTCCTTGAAGCCTCGTATGAGGGCAAGGTCGAGATCCGCAACCGCAACGTGGTGCGCAACTCCGACGGCCAGCAGATGGTCATGGGCCGCAACATGGCGGTGCTGATCCTCGACGAAGCCGGCAAGGAGCGCGCCTCGCACCGTCTCACCTATGGTTCGCGCATCTTCGTGGACGATGGTGACAAGGTGAAGCGCGGCCAGCGTATCGCCGAGTGGGATCCCTATACCCGTCCAGTCCTCACCGAAATCGAGGGCAGGGTGTCGTACGAGGATCTGGTCGACGGCATTTCCGTTCAGGAAACGGCCGACGAGTCGACCGGCATCACCAAGCGTGAGGTCATCGACTGGCGCTCGACGCCACGCGGTAACGACCTGAAGCCGGCGATCGCGATCCAGGACGCCAAGGGCAAGGTCGGCAAGCTGTCGAAGGGCGGCGACGCGCGCTTCCTGCTCTCGGTCGAGGCCATTCTTTCGGTCGAGCCGGGCTCGCAGGTTCGTCCCGGCGACGTGCTGGCGCGTATTCCGATGGAAAGCGCCAAGACCAAGGACATCACCGGCGGTCTGCCGCGTGTTGCCGAACTGTTCGAGGCACGTCGTCCGAAGGATCACGCCATCATCGCCGAGATCGACGGCACGATCCGCTTCGGCCGCGACTACAAGAACAAGCGTCGCATCATCATCGAGCCGCATGACTCGACGCTTGAGCCGGTCGAATACCTGATCCCGAAGGGCAAGCCGTTCCATCTCCAGGACGGCGACGTCATCGAGAAGGGCGACTACATCCTCGACGGCAATCCGGCGCCGCACGACATCCTGGCGATCAAGGGCGTGGAGGCACTTGCTTCCTACCTCGTCAACGAGATCCAGGAAGTCTATCGTCTGCAGGGCGTGCAGATCAACGACAAGCACATCGAGGTGATCGTTCGCCAGATGCTGCAGAAGGTCGAGATCACGGTGCAGGGCGACTCGACCTACATTCCGGGCGATCATGTCGACGTGATCGAACTGGAAGAGGTCAACGAGCGTCTGGTCGAGGACGGCAAGAAGCCGGCCGAAGGCCTGCCGGTGCTGCTCGGCATCACCAAGGCATCGCTGCAGACGCCATCCTTCATCTCGGCCGCCTCCTTCCAGGAGACGACCCGAGTGCTGACGGAAGCCGCGGTTGCCGGCAAGACCGACATGCTGCAGGGACTGAAGGAAAACGTCATCGTCGGCCGGCTTATCCCGGCCGGCACCGGCGGCACGATGAGCCAGATTCGGCGCATCGCCACCTCGCGCGACGAACTGATCATCGACGAGCGCCGCAAGGCCTCGGGTGTGGAAGTCGCCGAGCCGATGCTGGCCGACATGACAACCGCCGCGCAGTAAGCGGACGGAAAGGGAAGAGGAAAAGGGGCCGAATGGCCCCTTTTCGCGTTTAGGTCTCCAATTGGATCGGAGAAGAAAACGATGAGCAAAAGAAGCTGGGCGGCAGTCGACGACTACATCGTCGGTTCCCTGTTTGAGGCGGACCCCGTGCTTGATGCCGTTCTGGCGGCCAACCACGATCAGGGCCTGCCGGCGATCGACGTGTCGCCGGCGCAGGGCAAGCTGCTTTCCCTTCTTGCGCGGATGCGGGGAGCCAAAAAGGTTCTCGAAATCGGCACGCTGGGCGGCTATTCGACCATCTGGATGGCGCGCGCACTGCCTGCCGACGGCAAGATCGTGACACTTGGACTCGACCCGCATCACGCCAGCGTCGCGCGATCGAATTTCGAGCGGGCAGGCGTCTTGGAGCGGGTGGAACTGCGGGTCGGTCCGGCGCTTCAGTCGCTTGCAGCACTTGGCGCCGAGCATGCCGGTCCATTCGACTTCATCTTCATCGATGCCGACAAGCCGAACAATCCGCACTACCTATCCTGGGCCATGCGGTTGTCGCGGCCCGGAACCGTCATCGTCTGCGACAACGTCATCCGCGACGGCGCAGTGCTCGATCAGGGTGGCCGTGATCCCAATGTAGAAGGGGCACGCGCCGCATTCTCGTTCATCGGCAGCGAGAAGCGTCTGGACGGCACCGCCATCCAGACCGTCGGCGCCAAAGGCTATGATGGCTTTGCCATTGCGATTGTGGAGTGACGGCCGATCGGCGAACAGCCAAGCCGCCCCTGTTCAATCGAAAAAAGCCTCGACCACGTTGCGCTTGCCGAGCATGAAGGCGTCGGCCACATGCTGGAGGGGCGCGAGGTCGACATCGGAGGTGCCGGCGCGCACGATTTCGGCAAAGCGCTTGTAGAGCATCGGGTACTCGGCCTCCGGCTCGTCATGAACCACCTTGCCGTCGATGGCGAGCTTCGAGCCGCCGCCCGACAGCACCATGGCGCCCTTGTCGGTCTCGGCCAGGATGTCCCAGCTTTGCGGGCCGGTCTGCAGCCAGTCGAGATCCATCGTCACCGGCAATCCATTCGAGGTGCGGAAGGCGACGCGCGCGGCAACCGGGGAGGCGCGGTTTTCGGGAAAATCCAACACCGCCGAGGTGATGAACATCGCCGGCAGGATATGGGTGGCAATCGAGAGCGCGTTGATGCCGGGATCGAAGACGCCAAAACCGCCGGGAGCCCAGATCCATTCCTGGTTCGGGTGCCAGCGGCGCACATCTTCCTTCCAGTTGATGGCGGCCGACTTGATCTTGGTCGTGTCGAGAAATGCGCGCGCGGCCTCGACCGCCGGCGCATAGCGCGAGTGCCAGCTGGCGAACAGCGAGACGCCGTTCTGCGCGGCCAATGTCTTGAGGTCCTCGACCTCGCTGACAGTGGCGCCAGGCGGCTTCTCCAGGAAGACATGCTTCTTCGCCATCAGCGCGGTGCGCGCCGCGTCGTAGCGGAACTGCGGCGGCATGCAGAGCGACACGGCCTCGAGTTCGGGAACGGCATCGAGCATGGCTTCGATATCAGTGAAATTGGGGATGTCTTCTACCTTGCCATGCCGGCTTGCGGCCGCGATGAGGCGATAGTCCTGGTCTTTCGCCAGAGCCGGCAGATGCTGGTCGTGGACGATCTTGCCGACGCCGACGATGCCTATCTTGATGGGCTGGGACACGGCCGCTCCGTCTGTTTGATGATGGTGATGGTTTCTTATCAGAACACTTGCCCCGGGCAAGCCGAAGCCGAGCAGGCAAGCTCAGCCTTCCTCGAGCGGCAGTGCACATTTTTGGCTGGGAAGGCCTCGGTCGCCGATTCGTCTCGGTAGCCGATTCGAAAGCTGGACCGGGAGGTCGGGGTCAGATCGGCACGTCGAAGGTGACGATCGACACTTCGCCTTCGAGCGCGCCCTGGAAGGCGGAGATATGCGGCTCTTCGTCGGGGATGCCGTCCATGTCGCCGATCTGGTCGAGCTCGGCCTCGGCGTACCCTTCGGCGGCAAGCGATTCGAGTGCCCGGCGCACCGCCGAATCGTCGTCGGGCGCAACCAGCATGACGTGGACGCCTTCCGGTTTGCCGCCTTTTTTCTTCCACACCCGGCCGGTGATGATGGTGACCGGGCGTTCTTCGTTGTCGTTCACGGGCCGATTCCTCTTGGCAGCGGGTGGGCGGGCGAGGGGGTTTTGACTGCTCATGCGGCCTTTTCGCATGAAGCAAGGCCGCGCAACAGCGCAAACCCATTCACTTTGCCTGAAGGCTTGTCACTTTCTTCCTCGCTCTTGCAAAAATGCGAAAGAAAATTACATGCGGTTTTCGCATGGCTGCCAAGCCTTGGTCGGCGTGCAATATTTGGTGCTCCGGGCTTGACGGTCCGCGGTCTTACGAGTAGAAGCCGCCCAGTCAGAACCGATGTGAGGCTCTCCCTTCCGAAGCGACACGCTTTGGAGTTTGCCTCAAACAGGGTTCGTTTTACGAGCGAAAAGACATTTCCGGCGTGCACGAAGCGGCTTCCGCTTCCTCTGCCTTTTGTTCGGGCAAGACCGCGAGGCGCGGTTTATGGCCCGAATTTGCGTATGGAAATGACGCTTTGAGCGGCCCTGACCGGGCGAGACACGGAATTGAGAGACAAGAGGGTTTAATGCCTACCGTCAACCAGCTGATCCGCAAGCCGCGCATTGCGCCGGTGAAGCGCAACAAGGTCCCGGCCATGCAGCAGAACCCGCAGAAGCGGGGCGTTTGCACGCGCGTCTATACAACGACGCCGAAGAAGCCGAACTCGGCGCTGCGCAAGGTGGCCAAGATCCGCCTGACCAATGGTTTTGAAGTGATCGGGTACATCCCCGGCGAAGGCCACAACCTTCAGGAGCACTCCGTGGTCATGATCCGCGGCGGCCGCGTCAAGGATCTTCCGGGCGTTCGCTACCACATCATCCGCGGCGTGCTCGACACGCAGGGTGTGAAGAACCGCAAGCAGCGCCGTTCGAAGTACGGCGCCAAGCGTCCGAAGTAAGGGGCGTCCGAAGTAAGATTTTCCGGCCTTGGCGCTGCTTGAGTGCGTCGGGCTATGAGATTGAGAGACAAAAGCCATGTCGCGTCGTCACAGTGCAGAAAAGCGTGAGATCAATCCGGACCCGAAGTTCGGCGATCTGATCGTCACCAAGTTCATGAACGCCGTTATGTATGACGGCAAGAAGTCGGTCGCCGAGACCATCGTCTACGGCGCGCTCGACCAGGTTCAGTCGAAGACCAAGCAGGAGCCGGTCACCGTCTTCCATCAGGCGCTCGACAATGTCGCGCCGCATGTTGAAGTGCGTTCGCGTCGTGTCGGTGGCGCCACCTACCAGGTTCCGGTCGACGTGCGCCCCGAGCGCCGCCAGGCATTGGCCATTCGCTGGCTGATCGCGGCGGCCCGCAATCGCAACGAGACCACGATGGTCGACCGCCTCTCCGGCGAGCTGATGGACGCGGCCAACAACCGCGGCACGGCAGTCAAGAAGCGTGAAGACACCCACAAGATGGCTGAAGCCAACCGCGCTTTCGCGCACTACCGCTGGTAAAGCGCGAACGAGACTGAGAGGCAGCTACGATGGCCCGCGAATACAAAATCGAAGACTACCGCAATTTCGGTATCATGGCGCATATTGACGCCGGCAAGACGACGACCACCGAGCGCGTCCTCTACTACACAGGCAAGTCGCACAAGATCGGCGAAGTCCACGACGGCGCTGCCACCATGGATTGGATGGAGCAGGAGCAGGAGCGCGGCATCACCATCACGTCCGCCGCGACCACGACCTTCTGGAAGGCTCGTGACGGCAAGATGCACCGCTTCAACATCATCGACACTCCCGGCCACGTCGACTTCACCATCGAAGTTGAGCGTTCGCTGCGCGTTCTCGACGGCGCCATTGCGCTGCTCGATGCCAATGCCGGCGTTGAGCCGCAGACCGAGACCGTCTGGCGCCAGGCCGACAAGTATCGCGTTCCGCGCATGATCTTCTGCAACAAGATGGACAAGATCGGTGCCGACTTCTATCGCTCGGTCGAGATGATCGGTTCGCGCCTCGGCGCGCATGCCGTTGTCATGCAGCTGCCGATCGGCGCCGAGACCGAGTTCAAGGGCGTCGTCGACCTCGTCGAGATGAACGCGCTGGTCTGGCGCGACGAGACGCTGGGCGCTGCCTGGGATGTCGTCGAGATCCCGGACGATCTCAAGGCTCGTGCCGAAGAATACCGCGAGAAGATGATCGAGGCCGCCGTCGAAATGGACGAGACGGCGCTTGAGAATTACCTCGAAGGCAAGATGCCGTCGAATGACGAGATCCGCGCGCTGATCCGCAAGGGCACCATCGCGGTGAAGTTCTACCCGATGTTCTGTGGCTCGGCCTTCAAGAACAAGGGCGTGCAGCCGCTGCTCGACGCCGTCGTCGAATATCTGCCGTCGCCGGCCGATGTTCCCGCCATCAAGGGCGTCGATGCCAAGACCGACGCGGAGATCGAGCGTCATGCCGACGACAACGAGCCGCTGTCGATGCTCGCCTTCAAGATCATGAACGACCCGTTCGTCGGTTCGCTGACCTTTGCCCGCATCTATTCGGGCAAGCTCACCAAGGGCATCTCGGTCGACAACACCGTGAAGGGCAAGAAAGAGCGCATCGGCCGCATGCTGCAGATGCATGCGAATTCGCGCGCCGACGTCGAAGAGGCTTTTGCAGGCGACATCGTTGCTCTTGCCGGTCTCAAGGACACGACCACCGGTGACACGCTGAGCGATCCGCTGCATCCGGTCATTCTCGAGCGCATGGAATTCCCCGATCCGGTCATCCAGATCGCCATCGAGCCGAAGACCAAGAACGACCAGGAAAAGATGGGCCTCGCCCTTCACCGCCTGGCCGCCGAGGATCCGTCCTTCCGCGTCAAGACCGACGAGGAAAGCGGCCAGACCATCATTTCCGGCATGGGCGAACTTCACCTGGACATCATCGTCGACCGCATGCGTCGCGAGTTCAAGGTCGAGGCCAATGTCGGCGCACCGCAGGTGGCTTATCGCGAGACCATCACCCGCAGGCACGAGCAGGATTACACGCACAAGAAGCAGACCGGCGGTACCGGTCAGTTCGCTCGCGTCAAGATCGTCTTCGAGCCGAACCCGGACAGCAGCGAGTTCGAGTTCGAGACCAAGATCGTCGGCGGCGCCGTGCCGAAGGAATACATCCCGGGTGTCGAAAAGGGCATCAACAGCGTCATGACCTCGGGTCCGTTCGCGGGCTTCCCGATGATCGGCGTCAAGGCGACCCTGATCGACGGCGCTTACCACGATGTCGACTCCAGCGTTCTGGCCTTCGAAATCGCCGGCCGCGCCTGCTTCCGTGAAGCCGCACCCAAGCTTGGCGTGCAGCTGTTGGAGCCGATCATGAAGGTCGAAGTGGTGACGCCGGAAGATTACGTCGGCAGCGTCATCGGCGATCTGAACGGTCGTCGTGGCCAGATCCAGGGCCAGGAAGCGCGCGGCGTGGCCGTCGTCATCAACGCGATGGTGCCGCTCGCCAACATGTTCAAGTATGTCGACAACCTGCGCTCGATGAGCCAGGGCCGTGCGGCCTACACCATGCAGTTCGATCACTATGAGCCGGTTCCGACCGCAGTGGCTCAGGAAGTCCAGAAGAAATACGCCTAAGGGTTTCTTAGCCACCGGGTCGCGCTCCTTGCGCGGTGCCGGATCTGAAGAGCGAATAACAATATCCCCTTAGCGGGTAGAATAGACGGAGAACGATTATGGCCAAAGGTAAATTCGAGCGTAACAAGCCTCACGTGAACATCGGCACGATTGGCCACGTCGACCATGGCAAGACGTCGCTGACGGCGGCGATCACCAAGTATTTTGGCGAATACAAGCGCTACGACCAGATCGACGCTGCCCCTGAAGAAAAGGCGCGCGGCATCACGATCTCGACGGCACACGTCGAATACGAGACGGCTGCCCGCCACTACGCTCACGTCGACTGCCCCGGCCACGCCGACTATGTGAAGAACATGATCACCGGTGCCGCGCAGATGGACGGCGCGATCCTGGTCGTGTCGGCCGCCGACGGCCCGATGCCGCAGACCCGCGAGCACATCCTGCTGGCCCGTCAGGTCGGCGTGCCGTCGATCGTGGTGTTCCTGAACAAGGTCGACCAGGTCGACGACGCCGAGCTGCTCGAACTGGTCGAGCTCGAGGTTCGCGAGCTTTTGACCAAGAACGAGTTCCCCGGCGACGACATTCCGATCGTCAAGGGTTCGGCGCTGGCTGCTCTGGAAGACAGCGACAAGAAGATCGGTGAAGACGCGATCCGCGAGCTGATGGCTGCGGTCGATGCCTACATCCCGACGCCGGTTCGTCCGCTCGACAAGCCGTTCCTGATGCCGATCGAAGACGTGTTCTCGATCTCTGGCCGCGGCACGGTCGTGACCGGCCGCGTCGAGCGCGGCATTGTCAAGGTCGGCGAGGAGCTGGAGATCATCGGCATCCGTCCGACGACCAAGACGACCTGCACGGGCGTCGAGATGTTCCGCAAGCTGCTCGATCAGGGCCAGGCCGGCGACAACATCGGCGCGCTGCTGCGCGGCGTTGATCGCGAAGGTGTCGAGCGCGGCCAGGTTCTGGCCAAGCCGGGCACGGTGAAGCCGCACAAGAAGTTCGTGGCCGAAGCCTACATCCTGACCAAGGACGAAGGTGGCCGTCACACGCCGTTCTTCACCAACTACCGTCCGCAGTTCTACTTCCGCACGACCGACGTGACCGGCATCGTGTCGCTGCCGGAAGGCACCGAGATGGTGATGCCGGGCGACAATATCACGGTCGATGTCGAGCTGATCGTGCCGATCGCCATGGAAGAGAAGCTGCGCTTCGCTATCCGTGAAGGCGGCCGCACCGTCGGTGCCGGCATCGTCGTCACCATCAAAGAGTAATTTGGACTTAAACCGATCTGTCGCGGGCGCGGGAGTTGCCCGCGCCGCGCCAGAACAAGGAAGTGACGCATGAACGGACAGAATATCCGCATCCGCCTTAAGGCGTTTGACCACCGCGTGCTCGACGCCTCGACGAAAGAAATCGTGTCGACGGCCAAGCGTACCGGTGCAAACGTCCGCGGCCCCATTCCGCTGCCGACGCGGATCGAAAAGTTCACGGTCAACCGGTCGCCTCACGTCGACAAGAAGAGCCGCGAGCAGTTCGAGATGCGCACGCACAAGCGTCTGCTCGACATCGTCGATCCGACCCCGCAGACGGTCGATGCTTTGATGAAGCTCGATCTGGCCGCCGGCGTCGACGTCGAGATCAAGCTCTAAGGGAATGAGAGCGCGGTAAGGGGCGGTGCCCCTGGCCCGGAACTCTAAAGGAATTGAACCGATGCGTTCAGGTGTGATTGCAAAGAAGGTGGGAATGACCCGCATCTATAACGATGCCGGGGAACATGTTCCCGTCACCGTTCTCCTGATGGAGAACTGCCAGGTCGTGGCCCAGCGCACGCAAGAGAAGAATGGCTACACCGCCGTTCAGCTCGGCGTTGGCCTTGCCAAGGTGAAGAACACGTCGAAGGCGATGCGCGGCCATTTCGCGACCGCTTCCGTCGAGCCGAAGGCGAAGGTCGCCGAGTTCCGCGTCTCCGCCGACAACATGATCGATGTCGGCGCGGAGATCACCGTCGAGCACTTCGTCGCCGGCCAGAAGGTCGATGTGACGGGCACGACGATCGGCAAGGGTTTTCAGGGCGTCATTAAGCGCCACCACATGGGCGGTGGCCGTGCGACGCACGGTAACTCGGTTTCGCACCGTACGCACGGTTCGACCGGCCAGCGCCAGGACCCGGGCAAGGTGTTCAAGGGCAAGCATATGGCTGGCCACATGGGCGACACCCGTGTCACCACGCAGAATGTCGAGATCGTATCGACCGACGCCGACCGCGGCCTGATCCTGATCCGCGGTGCGGTTCCCGGATCGAAGGGCGCCTGGATCCTGGTCCGCGATGCGGCCAAGGTGGCACTGCCGGCCAATGCGCCGAAGCCTGCCGCGATCCGCGCCGTTGCTGCCGAAAGTGGCGCCAAGAACGAGGCTCCGGCCACAGAGGGAGCGGAATAATGGATCTCAAGATCACAACGCTGGGCGGCAAGGACGCCGGCAAGGTGGAACTCTCCGACGAGATTTTCGGCCTTGATCCGCGCGAAGACATCCTGCAGCGCGTCGTGCGCTGGCAGCTTGCCAAGAAGCAGCAGGGCACGCACAAGACCAAGGGTCGCGCCGAGATCGCGCGCACCGGCGCCAAGATGTACAAGCAGAAGGGTACGGGCCGCGCCCGTCACCATTCGGCACGCGCTCCGCAGTTCCGCGGCGGCGGCAAGGCCCACGGCCCGGTCGTTCGCAGCCACGAGCACGAACTGCCGAAGAAGGTTCGTGCTCTCGGCCTCAAGCATGCTCTCTCGGCCAAGGCCAAGAGCGCGTCGATCATCATCATCGACGAGCTGAAGCTGACCGAGGCCAAGACGAAGGCGCTGATCGCGAATTTCGCGACGCTGGGCCTGACCAACGCTTTGCTGATCGGCGGCGCCGAGCTTGACAAGAACTTCAAGCTGGCGGCGACGAACATCCCCAACATCGACGTGCTGCCCATCCAGGGCATCAACGTCTACGACATTCTGCGCCGCGGCACGCTGGTCCTTTCGAAGGCCGCCGTCGAGGCTCTCGAGGAGCGTTTTAAATGACCGACCTTCGTCATTACGACGTGATCGTCTCGCCGGCGATCACCGAAAAGTCGACCATGGCCTCCGAGCAGAACAAGGTCGTCTTCAACGTCGCCAAGAAGGCGTCGAAGCCGGAAATCAAGGCCGCCGTCGAAGCGCTGTTCGGCGTCAAGGTGATGGCCGTGAACACGCTTGTCCGCAAGGGCAAGATCAAGCGCTTCCGTGGCACGGTTGGCCGCCAGAGCGACGTCAAGAAGGCGGTTGTGACGCTGGCCGATGGTCAGTCGATCGACGTCGCGACGGGTCTCTGAGCAAGGCCGCGAGGACAGAACAATGGCACTGAAAAAATTCAACCCGGTAACGCCCAGCACACGTCAGCTGGTCATCGTCGACCGCTCGGGCCTCTACAAGGGCAAGCCCGTCAAGGGTCTGACCGAAGGCCTGACCAAGTCGGGCGGCCGCAACAATCATGGTCGCATCACCGCCCGCTTCATCGGCGGTGGTCACAAGCGTTCGTACCGCATCATCGACTTCAAGCGCCGCAAGTTCGACGTCGTCGGCACGGTCGAGCGCATTGAGTACGATCCGAACCGCACCGCCTTCATCGCGCTGATCAAGTATGACGATGGCGAGCTGTCCTACATCATCGCTCCGCAGCGTCTGGCTCCCGGCGACAAGATCGTGTCCGGTGAAGCGGTCGACGTGAAGCCGGGCAATGCGATGCCGCTGGCTTCGATGCCGGTCGGCACCATCGTCCACAACATCGAGCTGAAGCCGGGTAAGGGCGCTCAGGTCGCCCGTTCGGCAGGTGGTTATGGCCAGCTGGTCGGTCGTGACCAGGGCATGGCGATCCTGCGCCTCAACTCGGGCGAGCAGCGTGTCGTTCACGGCTCCTGCATGGCCACTGTCGGCGCCGTGTCCAATCCGGACCACGGCAATATCAATGACGGCAAGGCCGGTCGCACGGTTTGGCGTGGCAAGCGCCCGCACAATCGCGGCGTGACCATGAACCCGGTCGACCATCCGCACGGCGGCGGCGAAGGCCGCACCTCGGGTGGCCGCCATCCGGTTTCGCCCTGGGGCAAGCCGACCAAGGGCAAGAAGACGCGGTCCAACAAGGCGACCGACAAGTTCATCCTGCGCTCGCGCCATCAGCGCAAGAGCTAAGAAGAGGTAACGCCAAGTGACTCGTTCGATTTGGAAAGGCCCCTTCATTGACGGCTACCTTCTCAAGAAGGTGGACAAGGTTCGTGAAGGTGGTCGCAATGAGGTGATCAAGATGTGGAGCCGTCGCTCCACCATCCTGCCGCAGTTCGTCGGCTTCACCTTCGGTGTCTACAACGGCCAGAAGCATGTTCCCGTTTCGGTGAACGAGGACATGGTCGGTCACAAGTTCGGTGAATTCGCTCCGACCCGGACCTATTACGGTCACGGCGCGGATAAGAAGGCGAAGAGGAAATAATCATGGGCAAGGCCAAAGCTCCGCGCAGGCTTGCTGATAACGAAGCGCGCGCCGTATTGCGCACGATCCGTATCAGCCCGCAGAAGCTCAACCTCGTTGCCGCGCTGATCCGCGGCAAGAAGGTCGCGACAGCGCTTTCCGATCTCGAATTCTCGGCCAAGCGGATTTCCGGCACGGTCAAGAAGACGCTGGAATCGGCAATCGCCAACGCGGAAAACAACCACGACCTGGATGTCGATGCACTGATCGTGGCGGAAGCCTATGTCGGCAAGTCGATCGTCATGAAGCGGTTCCATGCCCGTGGTCGCGGTCGCGCCAGCCGTATCGAGAAGCCGTTCTCGCACCTCACGATCGTCGTTCGTGAAGTCGAAGAAAAAGGGGAGGCCGCATAATGGGCCAGAAAGTCAATCCGATCGGTCTTCGCCTCGGCATCAACCGCACCTGGGATTCGCGCTGGTTCGCGAACACCGGCGAGTACGGCAAGCTGCTGCATGAGGACATCAAGATCCGCAAGTATCTCGAGAAGGAGCTCAAGCAGGCTGCCATCTCGAAGGTCGTGATCGAGCGTCCGCACAAGAAGTGCCGCGTCACCATCCACGCCGCGCGCCCGGGTCTGATCATCGGCAAGAAGGGCGCCGACATCGAGAAGCTTCGCAAGAAGCTGATGGAGATGACGAAGTCCGAGACGCACCTCAACATCGTTGAAGTGCGCAAGCCGGAAATCGACGCGACCCTGGTCGCCCAGTCGATCGCCCAGCAGCTCGAGCGTCGTATCGCGTTCCGCCGCGCCATGAAGCGTGCCGTTCAATCGGCGATGCGCCTCGGTGCCGAAGGCATCCGCATCAACTGCGCCGGCCGCCTCGGCGGCGCCGAGATCGCGCGCATGGAATGGTATCGCGAAGGCCGCGTGCCGCTGCATACGCTGCGTGCGGACGTCGACTACGGTACGGCCGAAGCGCACACGGCTTATGGCATCTGCGGCGTCAAGGTCTGGGTGTTCAAGGGCGAAATCCTTGAGCATGACCCGATGGCTTCGGAGCGTCGGGCCAGCGAAAGCGATGCAGCGCATGGCGGTGGTGGTGATCGCGAACGCGGTCGTCGTCGCGAAAACGCCTGAGACATTTAGGAATTTGGAGTTAGAACGATGCTGCAGCCAAAGCGCACAAAGTTCCGCAAGCAGTTCAAGGGCCGTATCCATGGTACCGCAAAGGGCGGCACCAACCTGGATTTCGGTGGTTTCGGGCTGAAGGCGCTTGAGCCGAACCGCGTCACCGCACGTGAGATCGAGGCGGCCCGCCGCGCGATCACGCGTGAAATGAAGCGCGCTGGTCGCGTCTGGATCCGTATTTTCCCGGACGTGCCGGTCACTTCGAAGCCGACCGAAGTCCGCATGGGTAAGGGCAAGGGTGCGGTCGACTACTGGGCGGCGCGCGTCAAGCCGGGCCGTATCATGTTCGAGATCGACGGCGTCAATGAAGAAACCGCCCGTGAGGCACTGCGTCTCGGCGCGGCCAAGCTCTCGGTCAAGACGCGCTTCGTGCAGCGCATCGCAGAATAAGGACGGGCTGATCATGAAAGCCGAAGACATCCGGACCAAGACCCAGGACCAGCTGACCGACGACCTGGCCAGCCTGAAGAAGGAGCAGTTCAACCTGCGCTTCCAGAAGGCCACCGGCCAGCTCGAGAAGACCGCGCGCGTGAGACAGGTCCGTAAGGATATTGCGCGTATCAAGACCATCGCTGCGGAAAAGTCCGCGGCTAAGAAGGCTTAAGGACGAAAACCATGCCAAAGCGCATTCTGCAGGGCACCGTCGTCAGCGACAAGAACGAGAAGACGGTTGTCGTCAAGGTCGAACGGCGCTTCACGCATCCCGTGATGAAGAAGACCGTGCGCATGACCAAGAAGTACAAGGCGCACGACGAGAACAACGCCCACAAGGTAGGCGATCAGGTGTTCATCCAGGAATCGAAGCCGATCTCCAAGGACAAGCGCTGGATCGTCGTGTCTTCGGACCAAGCCTGACCTCGGGCGTAAACAACGAATTTTGGACAGACCGGGGAGGGGCTTTGAGCCCATCCCGTTAGAAGAGAAGAAGGCGGCCAGTCATGATTCAGATGCAAACAAACCTCGACGTCGCGGATAATTCCGGCGCCCGTCGTGTCATGTGCATCAAGGTGCTGGGCGGCTCGAAGCGGAAATATGCTTCCGTGGGCGACATCATCGTGGTGTCGATCAAGGAAGCCATTCCGCGCGGCCGCGTGAAGAAGGGCGATGTGATGAAGGCGGTCGTGGTTCGCACGGCCAAGGACATCCGCCGCCCGGACGGCAGCGTGATCCGTTTCGACAAGAACGCGGCCGTTCTCGTCGACAACAAGAAAGAGCCGATCGGCACGCGTATCTTCGGACCGGTTCCGCGCGAACTCCGCGCCAAGAACCACATGAAGATCATCTCGCTCGCGCCTGAAGTGCTGTAAGGAGCCGGACCAATGCAAAAGATTAGAAAAGGCGACAAGGTCGTCGTGCTGGCCGGCAAGGACAAGGGCCGTTCGGGCGAAGTCCTCTCGGTGCAGCCGAAGGAAGACACCGCGCTGGTGCGCGGCGTCAACATGATCCGCCGTCACCAGAAGCAGTCCCAGTCCCAAGAGGGCGGGATCATCACCAAGGAAGCGCCGATCCAGCTGTCGAACATCGCGCTGGCCGACCCCAAGGATGGCAAGCCGACCCGCGTCGGCTTCATCTTCCAGAAGGACGGCAAGAAGGTGCGCGTCGCCAAGCGCTCGGGAGAAGTCATCAATGGCTAAGGCTCAAACCACGAAGCCCAAGGCTGAAAGCAAACAGTCCAAGGCTCAGAACACGCCGCGCCTCAAGCAGGTCTACAACGAGACCATCCGCAAGGCGCTGCAGGAACAGTTCGGCTACGACAACGAGATGCAGGTTCCGCGCATCGACAAGATCGTGCTGAACATGGGCGTTGGCGAAGCGACCGCCGATTCGAAGAAGCCTTCGATCGCGGCCGAAGACCTGGCGATGATCGCCGGCCAGAAGGCCGTCGTCACCCGCGCCCGCAACTCGATCGCCGGCTTCAAGGTCCGCGAGAAGATGCCGATCGGTGCCAAGGTCACGCTGCGCAAGGAACGCATGTACGAGTTCCTCGACCGCCTCGTGAACATCGCACTGCCGCGTGTCCGCGACTTTCGCGGACTGAATCCGAAGAGCTTCGATGGCCGTGGCAACTACGCCATGGGCATCAAGGAACACATCGTGTTCCCGGAGATCAACTACGACAAGGTTGATCAGATCTGGGGCATGGACGTCATCGTTTGTACGACTGCGAAGACGGACGACGAAGCCAGGGCATTGCTCAAGGCCTTCAACTTCCCCTTCCGCCAGTAACGGCAGCGAGAAAAGGAAAAATCTGAAATGGCAAAGACCAGCTCAGTCGAGAAGAACAACAGGCGCCGCAAGCTTGCCGACCAGTACGGTCCCAAGCGGGCTGCGCTCAAGGCGATCATCATGGATCAGTCCAAGCCGATGGAAGAGCGTTTCCGCGCTCAGCTGAAGCTTGCCGCCATGCCGCGCAACTCGGCCAAGATCCGCATCCGCAACCGCTGCGAAGTCACCGGCCGTCCGCGCGCCTACTATCGCAAGCTCAAAGTATCGCGCATCGCGCTTCGTGATCTCGGCAATAACGGCCAGATCCCGGGCCTGGTCAAGTCGAGCTGGTAAGGAGGACATAACATGTCATTGAGCGATCCTCTCGGCGATATGCTGACCCGCATCCGCAACGCGTATGGCCGCAAGAAGTCGAGCGTTTCGACGCCGGCTTCGCGTCTGCGCACCCGCGTCCTCGACGTGCTGAAGGCTGAAGGCTATATCCGCGATTACAGCCAGACCGACTTCGACAACGGCAAGTCCGAAATCGAGATCGAGCTGAAGTATTTCGACGGCGCGCCGGTCGTGCGCGAAATCGCCCGCGTCTCGAAGCCAGGCCGCCGCGTCTATGTTTCGGCCAAGTCGATCCCGCAGGTCGCCAACGGCCTCGGCATCGCCATCCTTTCGACACCGAAGGGCGTGATGGCCGACCATGAAGCACGTGAACAGAACGTCGGCGGTGAGATCCTCTGCCAGATCTTCTGATCTGGCAGTTGACCGCAAAGTGGAATCCGGTCTTCGGATCGTTCCCGAAGACAGAGACCTGAAACAAGAGAAGTGACGAGGACAACAAAATGTCTCGTATTGGAAAGAAACCCGTTTCGCTGCCGCAGGGCGTGACCGCGACCGTCAACGGCCAGACCGTGACGGCGAAGGGCCCCAAGGGTGAGCTGAAGTTCGTGGTGAACGACGAAGTGCTGGTCAAGATGGAAGGCAGCGAGATCGCTGTCCAGCCGCGCGACCAGACCAAGACCGCCCGCTCCAAGTGGGGCATGTCGCGCACGCAGATCGTCAACATCCTGCAGGGCGTCAAGGACGGTTTCGAGAAGAAGCTCGAGATCACCGGCGTCGGCTATCGCGCGGCACTTCAGGGCAAGAACCTGCAGCTGGCGCTTGGCTTCAGCCATGACGTCGTCTATGAGACGCCGGCCGGCATCACCATCACGGTGCCGAAGCCGACCGAAATCACCGTGGCCGGCATCGACAAGCAGCAGGTCGGCCAGGTTGCGGCCGAGATCCGCGAGTATCGTGGTCCGGAGCCCTATAAGGGCAAGGGCGTCCGCTATGCTGGCGAGAAGATCGTCCGCAAGGAAGGCAAGAAGAAGTAGTGGGCCTGGCCTCGAAAAGTCCAAGACTTTTCGGAAAAGGCCAAGCTGGGAAGTGTAACGCCGCGGGGAGCGGTCGCGGGAGGCGCTTTCGCCTACCGCATATGGCGGCCCCCGTTTTTTGAAGGCAAGGAAGACCATCATGGGTACCAAGGAATCCACGCAGCGCCGCGCGCAGCGCGTCCGCCGTCAGATCAAGAAGGTCGCCGGCGAGCGCCCGCGTCTGTCGGTCCACCGCACGTCGAAGAACATCTACGTGCAGGTCATCGACGACGCCAAGGGCCACACCATCGCTGCCGCTTCGACGCTCGAGAAGGACCTCAAGGGTTCGCTCAAGACCGGCGCCGACACCGCCGCCGCCGCCGCGATCGGCAAGCTGATCGCTGAGCGCGCCACCAAGGCCGGCGTCAAGGAAGTCGTCTTCGACCGCGGCGCCTACATTTATCACGGCCGCGTCAAGGCGCTCGCCGAGGCTGCCCGTGAAGGTGGCTTGAGCTTCTAAGCATAGTCCCGAAAAGTTGCAGACTTTTCGGATAGGGATTATGCGAAGAAATTGATTTCGCCCCCGGTGACCCACAGAGGCACCGGATCTTATCAGCAACCGTGCTTCCGGAAAAAAACAAGGAACAGGATATGGCACAGGAACGTAGGGATGGCGGCCGCGGCCGCGATCGTGAAGAACGCGATGACGGCATGGTGGACAAGCTCGTCCACATCAACCGCGTCGCCAAGGTCGTCAAGGGCGGCCGTCGCTTCGGTTTTGCAGCACTCGTCGTCGTCGGCGACCAGAAGGGCCGCGTCGGCTTTGGTCACGGCAAGGCGCGCGAAGTGCCGGAAGCCATCCGCAAGGCAACTGAATCGGCCAAGCGCGACATGATCTTCGTGCCGCTGCGCTCGGGCCGTACGCTGCACCATGACGTCGAAGGACGCTGGGGCGCCGGACGCGTGCTGCTGCGCGCCGCCAAGCAAGGTACCGGCATCATCGCCGGTGGCCCGATGCGCGCTGTCTTCGAGACGCTCGGCATGCATGACGTGGTCGCCAAGTCGATGGGTTCGTCGAACCCCTACAACATGGTTCGCGCCACCTTCGACGCGCTGAAGAGCCAGATGCATCCCAAGGATGTGGCTGCTGCTCGCGGCATCAAGTATTCGACCCTTCAGGCCCGCCGCGGCACCGCCGTTGCGGCTGAAGAATAGTCGATCTGACCAGGGATTTTGACCATGGCCAAGAAAGCAACCAAGACCATCACCGTTGAGCAGATCGGTTCGCCGATCCGCCGTCCGAAGGAACAGCGCGCAACGCTGGTCGGCCTCGGCCTCAACAAGATGCACAAGCAGCGCACGCTGGAAGATACGCCCTCCGTGCGCGGCATGATCGCTGCCGTCCAGCATCTCGTCCGCGTCGTGGACGAGGGCTGAGCCAGAGCGCAGGAGAACTCAGATGAAACTCAACGATCTGCGTGACAAGGACGGCGCGACGCACTCCAAGAAGCGTCTCGGCCGTGGTATCGGCTCCGGCTCCGGCAAGACCGGCGGTCGCGGCGTCAAGGGCCAAAAGGCGCGCTCCGGCGTCGCCATCAACGGCTTCGAAGGCGGCCAGATGCCGCTCTACCGGCGCCTGCCGAAGCGTGGCTTCAACAACATCTTCGCCAAGAGCTTCACCGTCGTGTCGCTGGCCCGCATTCAGGTGGCCATCGACGCCAAGAAGCTCGATGCCAAGGCGACCGTGACGGCTGAATCGCTGGTTGCCGCCGGCGTCATCCGCCGCGTCAAGGACGGCGTGCGCATCCTCTCGGACGGCGAGATCAAGGCGAAGCTCGCCTTTGACGTCGCCGGCGCCTCCAAGGCCGCGATCGAAAAGATCGAAAAGGCCGGCGGTTCGGTCAAGCTGCCGCAGGAAAAGGCAGCCGCCGAGTAACGGCAATTTGAAGCGCGATCGGCAAGAGTGGGATCCGTTTTTGCTCACGATTGCGCTTTGATCTGCTCAACGAGGCGGCCGCGTCAACGCGGCCGCTTGCATGTTTAGAGCCCGGAGCTTATCTCGTGAGCTTCGGTGAAACGCGCCGCCTGACCTCAGGGCCATCAAGCGTTACCAAGCGGAGAATCAGGCATGGCTTCGGCTGCTGAACAATTAGCCTCGAATCTGAATTTCTCGGCCTTCGCCAAGGCGGAGGATTTGAAGAAGCGCATCTGGTTCACGATCGGCGCGCTGCTCGTCTATCGCCTCGGCACCTACATCCCGCTTCCTGGTATCAATCCCGACGCCTTCGCCCAGGCATTCTCTTCGCAGAGCAAGGGCGTGCTTGGCATGTTCAACATGTTCGCCGGCGGCGCCGTGCAGCGCATGGCGATCTTTGCGCTCGGCATCATGCCTTACATCTCCGCGTCCATCATCATGCAGCTGATGACCTCGGTCATCCCGTCACTGGAAGCGCTGAAGAAGGAAGGCGAACAGGGCCGCAAGGTCATCAACCAATACACGCGCTACGGCACCGTGCTGCTTGCGCTGGTTCAGGCCTATGGCATTTCTGTCGGTCTGGAAGGCGGCAACGGCATCGTCAGCGATCCCGGCATGTTCTTCCGCATCTCGACCGTTGTCACGCTGGTCGGCGGCACCATGTTCCTGATGTGGCTGGGCGAGCAGATAACCGCGCGCGGCATCGGCAACGGCATTTCGCTGATCATCTTCTCCGGCATCGTCGCCGGCCTGCCGCACGCCATCTCCGGCACGCTGGAGCTTGGCCGCACCGGCGCGCTGTCGACCGGCCTGATCCTGGCGATCATCGTGCTGGCCGTCGTCGTCATCGCACTCATCGTGTTCTTCGAGCGCGCCCAGCGCCGCTTGCTGATCCAGTATCCGAAGCGCCAGGTCGGCAACCGCATGTTCCAGGGCGATACCTCGCATCTGCCGCTGAAGCTCAACACGTCGGGTGTCATTCCGCCGATCTTCGCCTCGTCGCTGCTGTTGCTGCCGGCCACCGTCGCGGGTTTCTCGCAGACGACCAACATGCCGGCCTGGGCAAGCACCATTCTGGCTGCACTCGGACATGGCCAGCCGCTCTACATGGCATTCTATGCGGCGATGATCGCGTTCTTCGCTTTCTTCTACACTGCGATTGTCTTCAACCCGAAGGACACCGCCGACCAGCTCAAGAAGCATTCAGGCTTCATCCCGGGTTATCGTCCGGGCGAGCGCACCGCCGATTACATCGATTACGTTCTCACCCGCATCACCGTCGTCGGCGCCATCTATCTGGTGCTGGTGTGCCTGCTGCCGGAGTTCCTGATCTCGGCGACTGGCGTACCATTCTACCTTGGTGGCACATCGCTTCTGATCGTGGTCAGTGTCACGCTCGATACGGTTGCGCAGATTCAGGGCCACCTGATTGCGCACCAGTATGAAGGCCTGATCAAGAAGTCGAAGCTGCGCGGGGGGAAGAAAGCCAGATGAGGTTGATATTGCTTGGGCCGCCAGGAGCGGGCAAGGGGACGCAAGCACAAAGACTGGTAGAAAAACACGGCATACCCCAGCTCTCGACGGGCGACATGCTGCGTGCTGCCGTCCAGGCAGGCACCGAAGTCGGCAAGCGCGCCAAGGCGGTGATGGATGCCGGTGAACTGGTGTCCGATGCGATCGTCAACGCGATCGTCGCCGAGCGTATCGATCAGCCCGACTGCGCCAAGGGGTTCATCCTCGACGGCTATCCGCGGACCCTGGTGCAGGCGGATGCGGTCGAGCAGATGCTGTTGGATCGCTCCCAGGCCCTCGACGCCGTCATTGAGCTCGTGGTCGACGACAAGGCTCTGGTTGGCCGGATCGTCAAGCGCGCCGACGAGGCGCAGGCAGCCGGCCTTCCCGTTCGCAAGGACGACAACCCGACCGTGTTCGAAGAGCGCCTGAGGGAATATTACAAGAAGACGTCGCCGCTGATTGGCTACTACTATGCCAAGGGCAAGCTCCGCAGTGTCGACGGCATGGCCGATATCGACGCGGTGACGGAACAGATCGAAGCGGTGCTCAAGGACGCAGTGCGGGGAAATTAACGATTGCACTTGACGGAGGCGGTTCGCTGCGGTATGGCGGCCCGTCTTCCTATCAGGCATGAGCTTTGCTTGTCCGCAAGGGCAAGGCAGCCGCATTGAACTGGAAACTCCCGCATGGGCCGGCCTCCACCGGACGCGGGGCAACTTAAGACAGCGCCGTGCCCGCCTCGTTTTTGAGGATTGGCCGGCCCACATGGAGAAGGGAAGAACATGGCTCGTATAGCCGGCGTCAACATTCCGACCAACAAGCGCGTTGTCATTGCGCTTCAGTACATTCACGGCATTGGCAAGCGGTTCGCCCAGGAGATCGTCGACAAGGTCGGCATCCCGGCCGAGCGCCGCGTCAACCAGCTGACCGACGCGGAAGTGCTGCAGATCCGCGAAACCATCGACCGCGATTACCAGGTTGAAGGCGACCTGCGCCGCGAAGTCTCTATGAACATCAAGCGGCTCATGGACCTCGGCTGCTACCGCGGCCTGCGTCACCGCCGCTCGCTGCCGGTCCGCGGCCAGCGCACGCATACCAATGCGCGCACCCGCAAGGGCCCGGCCAAGTCGATCGCCGGCAAGAAGAAGTAATTTGTTAGGGGAAAAAGGGAGTAGGGGAGTAAGGCAGTAGGGAATGCCCATCAATCGGGCCGCACTTTTCCCTACTCCCTTACTGCCCTATTCCCCTACTCCCTTACGAAGGTGGAGCCGCTGGCATTACGGCGGTGTAGAGATCAACTGAAAGGACTATCATGGCCAAGGAAGCCGCTCGTGTTCGCCGTCGCGAACGCAAGAATATCTCGTCGGGCGTTGCCCACGTCAATTCGACCTTCAACAACACGATGATCACCATCACCGACGCGCAGGGCAATTCGATTGCCTGGTCGTCGGCCGGTGCCCAGGGCTTCAAGGGTTCGCGCAAGTCGACCCCGTTCGCTGCCCAGATGGCTGCCGAGGATGTTGCCAAGAAGGCCCAGGAACACGGCATGCGCATGCTCGAAGTCGAGGTCTGCGGGCCCGGCTCCGGTCGTGAATCGGCATTGCGCGCCCTGCAGGCCGCCGGCTTCACCATCACGTCGATCCGTGATGTGACGCCGATCCCGCACAATGGCTGCCGCCCGCGCAAGAAGCGTCGCGTCTAAGCATTTATCGAACGCCGCGCGAGCGCCCTTGGGCGCTCCTCCGCGGCATTCCAGGTCGCCCGCCACGATTGGATGGTGGCGGGTCAACGGAAGGAAAGCATCATGATCCAGAAAAATTGGCAGGAACTGATCAAGCCGAACAAGATCGAGTTCTCGTCGAAGAAGAAGACGCTGACCACGCTGGTCGCGGAGCCTCTCGAGCGTGGCTTTGGCCTGACGCTGGGCAACGCGCTGCGCCGCGTGCTTCTGTCTTCGCTGCGCGGTGCGGCTGTTACCGCCGTGCAGATCGACGGCGTTCTGCATGAATTCTCGTCCATCGCCGGTGTGCGCGAGGACGTGACCGACATCGTCTTGAATATCAAGGAAATCGCCATCCGCATGGAAGGCGATGGTCCCAAGCGCATGGTCGTTCGCAAGCAGGGACCGGGTGCTGTTCTTGCCGGTGACATCCAGACGGTTGGCGACGTCGAGATCCTCAACCCCGACCACGTCATCTGCACGCTGGACGAAGGCGCTGAAATCCGCATGGAATTCACCGTCGACACCGGCAAGGGTTACGTGCCGGCCGACCGCAACCGCGCCGAAGACGCGCCGATCGGCTTGATCCCAGTCGACAGCCTTTATTCGCCGGTCAAGAAGGTCTCCTACAAGGTCGAGAACACCCGCGAGGGTCAGGTTCTCGACTATGACAAGCTGACCATGACGATCGACACCGACGGTTCGATCACCGGCGAGGACGCGGTGGCTTTCGCCGCCCGCATCCTGCAGGACCAGCTCGGCCTGTTCGTCAACTTCGACGAGCCGCAGAAGGAAGTCGCCGCCGAGGCCGTCACCGAGCTCGCCTTCAACCCGGCGCTGCTCAAGAAGGTCGACGAACTCGAGCTTTCGGTGCGTTCGGCCAACTGCCTGAAGAACGACAACATCGTCTATATCGGCGACCTGATCCAGAAGACCGAAGCCGAGATGCTCCGCACCCCGAACTTCGGCCGCAAGTCGCTGAACGAGATCAAGGAAGTCCTGGCGGCGATGGGCCTGCACCTCGGCATGGAAGTGCCGGACTGGCCGCCGGAAAATATCGAAGACCTCGCTAAGCGTTACGAAGACCAATATTGAGCATGAATTCCAAGGATCGGCGGCGTGGGCCGCTCGATCCGACGGTCATGCGGAAAACCATCAGAGGCCACGGCCTCTTGAACAACTGAAGAAGGAAAAGAGCCATGCGCCACGGTTTCAAAGGCCGTCGCTTCGCCCGAAGCATTAGCCATCGCAAGTCGATGTTCGCCAACCTCGCCGTGTCGCTGCTCGAGCACGAGCAGATCGTCACGACCTTGCCGAAGGCGAAGGACCTGCGTCCGATCGTCGAGAAGCTGGTGACGCTCGGCAAGCGCGGCGACCTGCACGCCCGCCGCCAGGTCATTGCGCAGATCGGCAATGAAGGCGTCGTCAAGCGTCTGTTCGATACCATCGCGCCGCGCTACGCCAACCGCAATGGCGGCTATCTGCGCATCATGAAGGCGGGCTTCCGTCACGGTGACAACGCCGCCATGGCTGTCATCGAGTTCGTCGATCGCGACGTCTCGGCCAAGGGCGCAGGCGACCGCGCTCGCATCGAAGCCGAAAGCGCTGACGCGGACGCCGCAGCCGCATAAGGCTCGGTTTTCCCAAATGACTTCAAAGGGGCCTGCGGGCCCCTTTTTTGTTTGCCGATGTTTGCTGTCCATCGGCCAGCGCCAGGTACTGGCTTCCGCTCAACAGCTTCCAATTGAATGCACCCGGTACCTCTTCAGTCTTCGGGTAGGGGTATGAATAGATACTGTCGAGGACGGCTTGAGAATCGATTTTCGCCATCGATTGCGATGGGGAGGAGACGTTCAAATAGGTTTCGGCGTCTTGGTTGCCGATGAAGTCGGCAGCCACATGAAAATGTATCTGAATCGGTCCGGCGCAGATGTTCATTCCGATGTCATGGCCGGACGTTGCGTAGAAAACCTTGGCCTGATCTGGAGTCCAAAGGCCGGCACCCAGGAACTCTGATGGCTTTGTCTTTCCGCTGAACCCGTCCAGGGAGACTGCAAAGCGAGTGGTGAGAGCCTCCAAATCGCCTTTGAGGTAACTGGCCTGCTCAATTTGAAACCAGTTCATCTGGCGAGGCGGCGTGATATCAAAGGAAATTTCGAGCTTTCCGAACGTCCAGTAATCTGGATCGACATGCTCAGGCGTGCCGAGCACTTCGACAATCTCGGCCATTGTCATGTCGGGGGAGATCGGCCCCAAGCTGCCGGTCTTCAAAAAGTCACGGAAAGACAGGAGTTGTTTTTTCATCAGGGCCACGAGGTTTTCGGTTTCAAGGTCAGCTGTAGCTGTTTTGCTGCCCAAAATAATCGGATTTCAGCGGCTTAGCCTTTCATTTTGCACAATCGTCGGGACAATGCCCCCGAACTTGCCTTGGAGGATTCGCGAATGCGCGCCAGAAGACTGCCCTTTGTTCTGCTTTTCGCCGTCATGGCGTTTGCGGCCGCACCGGTGGTCAGGCAGGCATTGGCCGAGGAGACCAAGACCGATCCCGGCCTGTCCGATGTGCTGACCGACCTGCTGCATGGCGTCGAAGGCGAAAACGCCACGGCTGGTCCCGACAAGCGTGTGCCGTTCGGCCGCGAGGAGGTGCAATTGTCCTTTGCGCCGCTGGTCAAGCAGACAGCGCCGGCGGTGGTCAACGTCTATGCCTCGCAGACCGCCAAGGTCACGTCGCCTTTCGACGGCGATCCGTTCTTCGAGGAATTCTTCGGCCGCTCGCAGCCGCGTGCGCAGTCTTCGCTGGGCTCCGGCGTGCTGGTCGATCCGACCGGCGTCGTGGTCACCAATTACCACGTCATCAAGGATGCCGACCGGGTCAAGGTGGCGACGGCGGACGGACGCGAGTTCGACAGCAAGGTGCTGCTCAAGGACGAGACACTCGACCTAGCCGTGCTCAAGATCACCTCGGACAAGCCGTTTCCGGTCATCGCCATCGGCGATTCCGACGCGCTTGAGGTCGGCGACCTGCTGCTGGCCATCGGCAACCCCTTCGGCGTCGGCCAAACCACCACCAGCGGCATCGTCTCGGCACTGGCCCGCAGCCATATCGGCGTGTCGGATTCCAGTTTCTTCATCCAGACCGACGCCGCCATCAATCCGGGCAATTCCGGCGGTGCGCTGATCAACATGGGCGGCCAGCTGGTGGGCATCAACACCGCCATCTACAGCCGCAGCGGTGGTTCGATCGGCATCGGCTTTGCCATTCCCTCGAACATGGTTCGCGCTTTTGCCGACGCGGCCAAGGCCGGGCTCGACTTCTTCGAGCGGCCCTATGTCGGCGCCGAGTTCGAAGCGGTGACGCCGCAGATCGCCGAATCGCTCGGCATGGAGAAGCCGACCGGTGCGCTGGTCTCGTCGGTCGAAGCGACCGGTCCGGCCGCCAAGGCAGGGCTCAAGCCCGGCGACGTGGTGCTGCAGCTCAACGGCAAGCCGGTCGAGAGCATCGAAGCGCTGGACTACCGGATGGCGACGCTGTCGATCGGCACCACCGCCAATTTCGCGGTTTTGACCAAGGGCCAGCAAGCGGCGATGGATATAGCGCTGGAGCGTGCTCCGGAAGGCATGAAGGCTGCCGAGGTGACGCTGCATGGCCGCAGCCCGTTTTCGGGCGCCAAGGTCGCGGAGCTGTCGCCCCGGCTCGCGCAGCGGCTTGGCCTGCGCACGGACATCAAGGGCGTCACCGTGGTCGACATCAACCGCGATTCTCCGGCCGCCGATTTCGGCTTCCAGCCGGGCGACATCGTGCGTGAGGTGAACGGCACCACCATCGATACCGCGGCGACCCTGGAGCTGGCGGCCAAGACGGATACGCGCTGGTGGCGCTTTACCGTCGAGCGTGGCGGGCAGATAATGCGTCAGGTGTTGCGTTATTAGGGCTGGTTCCGTGCATTCGGGCTCATGCTCCAACGAAAAAGAAGTGCATGGCCGATCTGTTCAGCGTCGATGAACCGGAAAAGACCCCGCCTGGGCGGCCGCTGGCCGACAGGCTGCGGCCGAGAAACCTTGGCGAGGTCGTCGGCCAGGAGCATCTGACCGGCCCTGACGGCGCGCTGACCCGGTTGATCGGTTCCGGCTCGCTCGGCTCGATGATCTTCTGGGGGCCGCCCGGCACCGGCAAGACCACCGTGGCGCGCCTGCTTGCCGGCGAAACCAGCCTGGCCTTCGAGCAGATATCGGCTGTCTTTTCCGGCGTCGCCGACCTGAAAAAGGTGTTCGAAGCGGCCAAATTGCGCCGCACCAATGGCCGCCAGACCTTGCTGTTCGTCGACGAGATACATCGCTTCAACCGTGCCCAGCAAGACAGCTTTCTCCCGGTCATGGAGGACGGGACAGTCGTGCTGGTTGGCGCTACGACCGAAAACCCGTCCTTCGAACTGAATGCCGCTTTGTTGTCACGCGCGCGCGTTCTGGTCTTCCATTCGCTTGGCGAGGAGAGCATCTCCAAGCTGATGACGCGGGCGGAGGAGACCGAGGGCAGGGCGCTGCCGCTCGATGACGAGGCGCGGACCATGCTCATCCGCATGAGCGATGGCGACGGCCGGGCCTCGCTGACGCTCGCGGAAGAAGTCTGGCGGGCAGCCAAACCCGGCGAGGTCTTCGATCCCGAGGGACTGCAGCGCATCGTCCAGCGCCGCGCGCCGATCTACGACAAGGGCCAGGACGGCCATTACAATCTGATCTCGGCGCTGCACAAATCGGTACGCGGTTCAGACCCTGACGCGGCTCTCTACTATCTCGCACGCATGTTCGATGCGGGCGAGGATCCGCTCTATCTAGGCCGCCGGCTGGTGCGCATGGCCATGGAAGACATCGGCCTTGCCGACCCGCAGGCGCTTGTCGTCGCCAATGCCGCCAAGGATGCCTACGACTATCTTGGCTCGCCCGAGGGCGAGCTGGCTTTTGCCGAGGCCACCGTCTATCTCGCCACCGCGCCCAAATCCAACGCCGTCTACAACGCTTTCAAGGCCGCCACACGGGCCGCCAAGGAACACGGCTCGCTGCTGCCGCCCAAGCACATCCTCAACGCGCCGACCAAGCTGATGAAAGCGGAGGATTACGGCGCCGGCTATCGTTACGACCATGACGAGCCGGATGCCTTTTCCGGGCAGGATTATTTTCCGGAGAAGATGGGCCGCCAGACCTTCTATGATCCGCCCGAGCGCGGCTTCGAGCGCGACATCAGGAAGCGGCTCGACTATTGGGCGAAGCTGCGCAAGGAGCGGGAATAGCGGGTTTGCGTGAGGCCGTGACCAGATCCGCCGATGGCATCCGGATTTTCAGCCGGCGCGGGTCGTGTCTTTTGCTGCGGGCGCGAATGGCGCGGCTTTCCGCAGCCGCAGAAACTGGTATGGTCTAAAGTTCAGATGCCAACTGGCTGGGGACGGCGAAAGCGTCGTCGGCTTCGAATTCCTGGTTGGCGATCTGGTTCCCAGGGAAAAATGGGACGAGCTTGGCCTGCCGGCGGTGCATTGACCTGATACCGGAAGGTTTTCACCAGGCAGCCAGCCGGCCACGATAGCAGGGCCGTTGTGTGGTAACCCAAAAAACCTTATCAAGGCGCACGACCGGGCGGTGGTCGTTGCCGTGATTTGGGCACTTCATTCGCAACAGGATCGCGCTTCGCGCGTGGAAAAATGACAAAAACCCTTCGCAAGTCTCTTCGCAAATTCGCCATTGCCATCCCGCTTCTCGCCCTTGGCTTCTATTTCATTCCCATCCTGACGACGATCTTCATCATCTGCGGCCTGATCGACGTGCTGCGCAACGACCGCAAGGATCTGTCGCTGTTCTCAGGCTATTTTCTCGGCAACGGCCTGTTCACCTGGCTGCTTTCGCCGTTCAATCTGCTGGTCGACCTCTTGTGCTACAGAAATCCGGGCGTCTGGAAGCTGGAGCAGTTTCCCGCCGACTATCAGCGCGAGGTCAACGAGGTCCTGGACATCTTCAAAGCGCGCAAGGATGAGATCATTGCCGACATCGACGCCAATTTCGGCGCCGGCCGGCGCGGCATGTATGTCTACCAGTGGTACGGCAAGCACAGGATCGATAATGTCGCCGAGTTCAACAAGGATTTCAAATATATCAAGACCATAGCCGTTTCCGTCTTCAGCAAGCGCGAATCGACGTCCTGGCATTTCGGCCCGCTGCGGCTCAGCCTGCGCATCCTCTACAATCTGATCCCGGTGAAGTCGGAGATTTTCGTCGAGTGCGGCAACGTCAAGAATTACTGGTACGACAATCCGCTGTTCATCTTCGACGACACGCTGCTGCATCGCTCGGTCAACGAGTATGACGGCCGCCGCTACTGCGTGTTCATGGACATTATCAGGCCGTCTCCGGTTCCCCGTCTCATCGCGGGCATGCTCGCCATCGTCTCGGTCAGCGTCGAGCGCATCAATTCCATGTTCTACAAGAACTGGAAGATGATCGGCTCGACCAAGCCGAAAAATGCCGGGACGACCTGAGCTTTAGAGAACCGGCGCTGCCGGCGGCATTTGGGTGCTCCGCATGTGAGATTTGGCCCATCCTTGTGGCCGCTCATGCGCCGGAACGGCTCCTGGCTGCATGAACGGCGGCCCCGGGCTGACTTTGACAGTTCTGCCTCTCCCCTCCTGGCGGCTTCAAGTGACGAAGAACAGATCTCTCGGATTTTGGGCAACGACCTATGTGTGCACCGCTCTGCTGGGAGTTGCTCTTGCTCTCACCTATGTAGGGCTTGAACAGCCTGTCTATTACTGGGACTTCGCTGCCTATTTCGACACGTTCAGCCAGCAAGGCACGCTCTTGGTTCAGAGCCCTCTCGAATGGCTCAGCCACCTGAGAACCTCGATAGCCACGGATGACTACAGTGCGGCGATCCTGGTGCCGCTGATGCCGTTTCACATCATTTTTGGCGATTCGAGGTTTTCCTACATCGCCGGAACAGTCGCTGTTTATCTGGTCCCGACCGCTCTTCTCATCGGCAGAATAAGCTATCTGGAGGCGGCGACCGGAACATCTTCATGCCGAAGCTGGCTCACCGTATGGATTGCGGCCTTTCTCTACACGCCCTTCTGGGCGGCGACGCTCCGTGGGTTGCCTGACATTGCCGGCTGTTTCGCGCTTTGCGCGGCAACCTATTTTCTCTGGAAATCGAGGTTCCTGACCCATGAACCGGTGATCAGCGGAATACGTGTCGGCGTATGCCTGTGGTTGGCATTCGTGCTGCGCCGCTGGTACGCCTATCCCGTCATCGGGGTCGGAATTTCCGCAGCCTTCTTCTGTTTTCTGCAGGCGAAAGACCGGGACTTTCCGGCACTCCGCAATGCCGCCGTCGGGAGCCTGTGTGCGATCCTCGTGGTATCGGAGCCGCGCTGACCTTCCAGCAACCCCTGATCCTCAAGATACTGGGAACCAGCTATGGCGACCTTTACAGCGGATACAAGACAAACTTCGGTTCACAGCTTGGCCAGGTAGGATCGCGGCTCAGCTATGTGAACTGGCTGTTGATCGTATTTGGCCTTTACATCTCCATCATACGCCGAAAAACAGATTTTCCCTGTTCTGTGCCGTTGCTTCGGCACTCACCTTCGTCCTCTTCACCCGCATGCAGGACCCGGATCGCCATCATTCGGTGCCAGTATTTCTTTGGCTCTTTCCTGCCTACGCCCAGGCAATCGTTGCGATCGTTTTCGATGCCGGCACTGAGATCGCTATGGTCGAACGCCGCGATAGCCGTTGCCGCCGGGCTGGCGTTTTTCGGTACTTTTTTCCCGACTGGCCGCCAGGTGCTGTCACCGATCAGCTACGTCTTTGCCAGCGAAGCCACGCTCCCGCTGCACCTCGACAATCTTCCAGAATACAGGCGCCTTATCGATGACCTTCTTGGAAAGATGGGACCTGAGGACCGGTTGTCGGTGTTTGCATCCAGCGGGATGATGAGCGATTCATTGCTGTATGAAATGGACAAGGACCTTTACCCTCGCATCGAGTGGGCTTGTCAGGTCGATAGTCGCGATCGATTCAGACCGGCGACGTTGAAGTCCAAATACGTTGTCGTGACCGACCCGCCCGTTATCCATCTGCAGCCGGGCGCGCAGCTCTGTGTCTCGATACCGGACCAATACATTGTCGAGGGCAAAGGCATCGCCGCAGCATACAGGCGCATCGCGGCGTACCAGCTGTCCGGCGACGTCAAGGGCTACCTCTACGAACAGGTGCGCCCAATCGGCAAAGCGGAGATCGATGACCTCTATAACGAGTTCAGGAAAAAATATCCGAGATGGGCAACGCCTGAGTGGTGACGAACTCGGCCGATCCGTGCGGTTGCGCGCGCAACAAGGGATTGACCGGGCAGCCGTGCGGGGGCAGTAAACGGTCATGTTCAATCTGCTTCTCGTCGTCGTCGGTGGCGGCATCGGTGCCGGAATTCGTCACCTCACCAACATCGGCGCATTGCGCCTTGTCGGCCCAAACTATCCCTGGGGCACGATGGCCATCAACGTCATCGGCTCCTTCGCCATGGGGCTGTTCATCGCCTCCATGATGCGCCGTGGCGGATCGAACGAGGTCAGGCTGTTCGTTGCTACCGGCATTCTTGGCGGCTTCACCACCTTCTCCGCCTTTTCGCTCGATTTCGCGACGCTGTGGGAGCGGGGAGCCACGCTGCCTGCACTGGCTTATGCCCTTGCCAGCGTCGTTGGCGCCATTATCGCCCTGTTTCTGGGACTTTGGCTCGCAAGAAGCCTGCCTTAGTGCTATTGCCGCGCCAAGAACAGGCCGAGCTTCGCTCGGGAAACGGATAAGCGACAAAAAACATGGCAGGCGTTGAACAGATCACGGTGGAGGCCGGCGAGGCGGGCATGCGGCTCGACCGCTGGTTCAAGACCCATTTCCCGGGCCTTGGTTTCGGCCATTTGCAGAAGCTTCTGCGCTCCGGCCAGATCCGTGTCGACGGCGGCCGGGTCAAGGCCGACACCCGTGTCGAGCCCGGCCAGATGGTTCGCGTCCCACCGCTCGAGGTCGACAAGAAGGGCGAGAGTGCGCTGACCGGCCACTCGATCCGCAACCAGGGCGATGCCGATGTTCTCGCCAAGATGCTGATCCATGAGGACCCTAAGGTTTTCGTCTTCAACAAGCCGGCGGGCCTTGCGGTGCAGGGCGGCTCGGGCGTCACCCGCAATGTCGACGACATGCTGGAAGCCTGGCGCAACCAGAAGGGCGAGAAGCCCAGATTGGTTCACAGGCTCGACCGCGACACTTCGGGTGTTCTGGTCGTCGCCCGTAGCCGGCTGGCCGCCATGAAGCTCTCGGAAGCGTTTCGCGCCCGCGAGACCAAGAAGACCTATTGGGCGCTGGTTAAGGGCGTGCCGCCCAAGCGCGAGGACAAGATCTCGACCTGGCTGATCAAGGAGCCGACGCCGGACGGTGACCGCGTGCGGGTCGCCGCGCATGGTGAAAAGGGCGCCGACCACGCTGTGTCCTACTACCGCATCATCGAGCAGGCGGCGCAGACGATGACCTGGCTGGAGATGGAGCCTTATACCGGCCGCACCCACCAGCTTCGCGTTCATGCCGCCCACATCGGCTGTCCGATCCTGGGCGATCCGAAATATTTCGAGGCCGACACCAACTGGGACTTTCCCGGCGGCATTCAAAACCGCCTGCATCTGCATGCGCGCCGCATCATCATTCCGCATCCCGACAAGGGCGTCATCGATGTCACCGCGCCAATGCCGCCGCACATGCGACAGAGCTGGAACCTGATCGGCTTCGACGACGCCAGCGCGGAGGACTGATCGTGAGCGGCGCCACCGACGGGCTCGCCACCGATACGCTTGATCGTCGCGACACGGTCGACATGGCCGCCGCCGCCATCATGGTCGGGCTGACCTTTTCCTGGGGGCTGAATTACGTCGCCGCCAAGATCTCCTACGCTGGCTATGATCCGGTTTTCCTATCGATCGCGCGCTCGATCATCGGCGGCCTGTGTGTCTTTGCCTGGTGCCGGTGGCGCGGCATCGCGCTTTTCACGCGCGACGGGACCTTGCTCGCCGGCATCGCGGTTGGCGCGCTTTTCGGCATCGAGTTCCTTTGCCTTTATGTCGGCCTGGAGCATACGACCGTTGCCCGCAACACGCTGCTGGTCAACACGATGCCGTTCTGGATGCTGCTCGGCGGCCATTTCCTGCTTGGCGAGCAGATCACGTTGAGAAAATTCCTTGGCCTGCTGCTGGCCTTTGCCGGTCTTGCCGCGGTGTTTTCCGACAAGCTCGGCGGCGGCGGAGACATGCTGTTCGGCGATCTCCTGAGCCTCGGCTCCGGATTCTTCTGGGCTTTGACCAACATCCTCATCAAGCGGTCGAAGCTGGTCGAGGCGAGCGCCGAAAAGCTTCTGCTTTACCAGCTCGCCGGGGCAGCGATCGTAGGCGTCTTGGTGCTGCCTCTCGCCGGCCCGCCCGTTCGCGATCCGACCGTGCTGCCGACTTTGGCGCTGCTTTTCCAGGCTGTCTACATCGTCGCCTTCACCTATGTGCTGTGGTTCTGGCTGCTGCGGCGCTATCCGGCATCAGGCCTGTCCAGTTTCACCTTCCTGTCGCCGGTTTTCGGCGTGCTGTGCGGCGCCATGTTCTTGAATGAGCCGCTGACCATGCGCATTTTCCTGGCACTTGGCCTAATTGCCGCCGGCCTGATCATCGTCAACCGGCCGGCGCGCAAGCTGACGCCGGTGTAAGAGAGACCTTCATGCGTGATATCCTCAACGACCTCGAAGCGGGCAAATATCTTTCCCATCCCGATCCGGTGCGTCGCGCCCAGATCCAGATGAAGACGCATCTGCCGAAGCGCTTCTACAAGGCCGCCTCTGTCGCACCTGTCGACAATGGGTTTGCCGTGCATCTCGACGGCAAGCCGGTGCGCACCCCGAGCAAGGCGCTGCTGGCGCTGCCTACCGAGGCAGCAGCAGTGCTTGTCGCCGACGAATTCGCCGCCCAAAGCGAGACCATCGATCCGGTGACCATGCCGGTGATGCGTCTCGTCAACACCGCCATCGACGGTGTCGCCAGCGACCCCCAGGCGGTGCTGGAGGATATCCTGCGCTTTGCCTCATCCGATCTGCTCTGCTATCGCGCCGACGCACCGCAAGGGCTGGTGGAGCGGCAGAGCCAGCATTGGGACCCGGTGATAGACTGGGTGAGGGGAACACTCGGGGTCCGCTTCAATCTCGCCGAGGGCATCATCCATGTCGAGCAGCCGCGCGAGACCATCGCCGTGCTGGGCAGCCATCTTGCCCAGCGAACAGAGCCGCTGCGGCTCGCCGCCATCCATGTGATGACGTCGCTGACCGGTTCGGCTCTGCTGGCGCTGGCTGTCGATTTCGGCGAACTCGATGCCGATCCTGCCTGGGCCGCTGCCCATGTCGACGAGGACTGGCAGATCGAGCATTGGGGGCAGGATGCGGAGGCCGTTGCCCGCCGCGCGGCTCGCAAGCGCGACATGATGGCTGCTGTCGGCCTGCTGGAAGCGCTCAAGCGCTAAGGAGTTTTCCCAGCTCGCCCGGATTCATCCCGCAGTGCACCTAATACCAAAGTCATAATCCCAAAGACGCGCTGCCTTTGGCAGGCGCTTTCTGTCATTTTTCCGAATGGCTGTCGTTGAGTCCGTGCTCGGAGGAGAACGCGGACGGTGTCGCGCAGCATCGAGAACGGGTCTCACGGGAGGATAACGCAATGGCAATCGCATCGACCGCCGGCGGAGCAAGCCGCGGCATGACGCGGGAGGAGAAGAAAGTCATCTTCGCTTCCTCGCTCGGCACCGTTTTCGAATGGTATGATTTCTATCTCTACGGCGCATTGGCCGGAGCGATCGGCGCGGCATTCTTCGCCTCCTATCCAGAGGCGACTCGCAACATCTTCACGCTGCTGGTTTTCGCCGCCGGCTTCCTGGTGCGCCCGTTCGGCGCGCTGGTGTTCGGTCGCATTGGCGATCTCGTCGGCCGCAAATACACATTTCTTGTCACCATCCTGATCATGGGCCTGTCGACCTTCCTGGTCGGCCTGCTTCCCGGCTCGGCGAACTGGGGCATTGCGGCGCCCATCATCCTGGTCGGGCTGCGCATGCTGCAGGGCCTGGCGCTCGGCGGTGAGTATGGTGGTGCGGCGACCTATGTCGCCGAGCATGCTCCCGACGATCGCCGCGGCTTCTATACGTCGTGGATTCAGACGACGGCGACGCTCGGCCTGTTCCTGTCGCTGATCGTCATCCTGGTCGTGCAGAATTCGCTGAGCAAGGAGGATTTCGCGGCTTGGGGCTGGCGTATTCCGTTCCTGCTCTCGGCCATACTGCTCGGCATATCGGTCTGGATCCGCCTGTCGCTTGCCGAATCGCCGACTTTCCAGCGCATGAAGGACGAGGGCAAGGGCTCCAAGGCGCCGCTGACGGAAGCCTTCGGCCAGTGGAAGAATGCCAAGATCGCGTTGCTCGCGTTGTTCGGCCTCACCGCCGGCCAGGCTGTGGTCTGGTACAACGGCCAGTTCTACGCGCTGTTCTTCCTGGCGAATGTGCTCAAGGTCGACCCACAGTCGGTCAACATCATGATCGCGATTGCGCTGGCGCTCGGCGCGGTCTTCTTCGTCGTGTTCGGCTGGCTATCCGACAAGATCGGCCGCAAGCCGATCATCATGGCCGGTCTCGCGCTGGCGATCGTCACCACCTTCCCGCTGTTCAAGGCGCTGACATGGGCCGCCAACCCGGCGCTCGCCACCGCCCAGCAGAACACGCGTGCGACGGTGACCGCTGCTCCGGGGGACTGCAAGTTCCAGTTCAATCCAACCGGAACACGCAAGCCTCTCACCTCGTGCGATATTGCGACGGACTTCCTGGCCAAAAGCTCGGTGCCCTATGATATCGTCACGACAGCGGCAGCGGGAACAGCGGCCAGCGTCAAGATCGGCGCCGAGACCGTGACGTCTTACGACGCCGTGGCGGCCGCTGATAAGGCTGCTCCAAGCGATGCGGCTTTCAAGAAGGCGATCAACCTGGCGCTTCAGGACGGCGGTTACCCGCTGAAGCGTGCTGCCGCCAAGGTTGCTGACCAAAAGCTCGACGCCTTTGTCGCGGCCAATCCCGAACTGAAGCTCGACGCGGCAGCCATTCGCGCCGGTGAAAAGGCCACTGTCCCGCTCGCCCAGGCGGTCAAGGACAAGCTGCTGACGGCCGATGAGGCTGCCGGCGCCACGGACGTGACCGTCTACAGTGTTCCGGCGGCCGGTGCGTTCGCGATGTTTGCCGACCCGGCGGCGGTCAACTGGGCAAAGGTCATCGGCATCCTGTTCATCCTGGTCCTCTACGTGACCATGGTCTACGGGCCGATCGCGGCGATCCTGGTCGAGATGTTCCCGACCCGCATCCGCTATACCGGCATGTCGCTGCCCTATCACATCGGGAATGGCTGGTTCGGCGGCCTGCTGCCGGCGATCGTGTTCGCGCTCAGCGCCTCCAAGGGCGATATCTACTACGGCCTCTGGTATCCGGTGGTGATCGCGGCGATGTCGCTGATCATCGGCATGATCTTCGTCAGGGATACGCTGGGAACCAACCTGCACGACAAGCAGTAGCTGACAGCTCCAGCATACAAAGATAAAGCCCGGCGCGAGCAATCGCGCCGGGCTTCCTCTTTTCAGGCCAATTATCCGTTGACGAGGGCTGCTGCCCCTCTGTGTCAGCTCTTGCGGCCCCGGGCCTCATCCTCGATGGCTGCCTCATGGTACCAGCCGTCGCCGAAGTCTGCGCGGGCACCACGCAGCGAGGCAAGCTCTGCCGCAAACTTAGCCCTTCCGCTCAAATTTGAGGCAGAGAGGCGCGCTGCCGCCGGGAACATCAGAATTTTGGCCGACGGTCGTGTGGAAATGATTTCCATGCCGGATTCCTTTCTTCCGCCGAACCTTTTCGATTCAACTTGGTCCAAAGATAAGGTCTGCAATCAAGTTAGGCAATATGCCTATGAAAAGATCAGTATTTGCACACTATTTGTGCAAATAACGATTGTGATGGATCCGGGCGCATTGCTTAGGCGCTCACCGACTTTCGAGCGGATGCCGCGTCAATTTTGCCGCACCCTCCGGACCAAGAATGGCACACGAATTGCATTTTAAGTGTGCGGCAGGCCGTCTGCTGACGGCAGACGCATGTCGACGCCGTTCAGTGTTCGGTGATCAAGCAACGAGAGGCTAGAATGACGAAATACAAGCTCGAGTATATCTGGCTCGATGGATATACCCCGGTCCCCAACCTTCGCGGCAAGACGCAGATCAAGGAATTCGCCGAATTCCCTGATCTTGAGCAGCTGCCGCTGTGGGGCTTCGATGGTTCCTCGACCCAGCAGGCCGAAGGGCACAGCTCCGATTGCGTGCTGAAGCCGGTTGCGGTCTATCCGGATCCCGCCCGCACCAACGGCGTGCTGGTCATGTGCGAAGTCATGATGCCCGATGGCGTGACGCCGCACGCATCCAACAAGCGCGCCACCATCCTCGATGACGAGGGCGCCTGGTTCGGCTTCGAGCAGGAATATTTCTTCTACAAGGACGGCCGGCCGCTCGGCTTCCCCGAGAGCGGCTATCCCGCACCCCAGGGCCCGTACTACACCGGCGTCGGCTATTCCAATGTCGGCTCCATTGCGCGCCAGATCGTCGAGGAGCATCTCGACCTCTGCCTCGCCGCCGGCATCAACCACGAAGGCATCAACGCCGAAGTTGCCAAGGGCCAGTGGGAATTCCAGATTTTCGGCAAGGGCTCCAAGAAAGCCGCCGACCAGATGTGGATGGCCCGCTACCTCATGCAGCGCCTGACCGAGAAGTACGGCATCGACATCGAATACCACTGCAAGCCGCTTGGCGACACCGACTGGAACGGCTCTGGCATGCACGCCAACTTCTCGACCGCCTATATGCGCGAAGTCGGCGGCAAGGCCTATTTCGAAGCGCTGATGGCGGCCTTCGACAAGAACCTGATGGATCACATCGCCGTCTACGGCCCGGACAACGACAAGCGTTTGACCGGCAAGCACGAGACCGCGCCGTGGAACCGGTTCAGCTATGGCATTGCCGACCGTGGCGCCTCGATCCGCGTGCCGCATTCCTTCATCAAAAGCGACTACAAGGGTTATCTGGAAGACCGCCGTCCGAACTCGCAGGGCGACCCCTACCAGATCGCCTCGCAGATCCTGAAGACGATCGCCTCGGTTCCGGCAAGCGCCCAGGTTTCGGCCGCCGCGTAAGCGTTTCGGACTGCATGACAAGAAGACCCCGGCGTTTCGCGCCGGGGTTCTTTTTTGGCCGTTACCCGGCTGACGGCATTCCTGGGAAAACATACCCAGAAAAAGTCAGGGAATTCACGCGATCGCAAATCGCCCGGGAGTTCTTGCCGCAGCCATGTGAGCCTCCGGCGATCACTCGCTATAAAGCCCGGAAAAGCGCCTTTTCCAGCCCTTATCCGGGGCAAAGGGCCTTCCATAAGCATCTGTTCATACAGCAGAATCGGCCATTCGCGGCCCAGCTTGCGACGTTGACAGATCACGCTACGGCATGCGTGTATTCGCAGGCCTTGGGGTTACGTCACGCAATGCTGTTCGGACGGGCGGGGTTTTCTGAACGGCGGCATTGGCGTGGGCGCCGGACGAGCGGTCACTGTAGCCTGAGACAGTGCTCCGCTCGCTCCTGGCTCCAACGTTGGCGACCGAGCGGCCGCCTTGATCTTCACTGGACATCGCCGAGTAGTGATTGAAGTCACCGGACCGACGCTCAAGCCGGCCGCTCCGATGGACCGTAGGTCCAAGAATCCGGGCATCGTGCGATCGCCGAAGACGAAAGGCGGATACGGGTGCGCATGCGGCTGCCGCGCAGGCGAGACATGCCGGTCGGCTGGCAATTCCTATTGGAGCGCAGCAAAAAGCCCTTGAAAGAGCGAAGTCTTTCAAGGGCTTGAGCATTATAGCTAATCTGGACTGAGATTGAATCTCAGACCGAGTAGTACATGTCGTATTCGACCGGATGCGGGGTCATTTCGAAGCGCATCACTTCGGCCATCTTCAGCTCGATGTAGCTGTCGATCTGGTCGTCGTCGAAGACGCCGCCAGCCTTCAGGAAGCCACGGTCCTTGTCGAGGCTCTGCAGGGCTTCGCGCAGCGAACCGCAGACGGTCGGGATCTTCTTCAACTCCTTCGGCGGCAGGTCGTAGAGATCCTTGTCCATCGGCTGGCCGGGATGGATCTTGTTCTTGATACCGTCGAGGCCGGCCATCAGCAGCGCGGAGAAGGCGAGGTAGGGGTTCGCGCCCGGATCGGGGAAGCGGACCTCGACGCGCTTGGCCTTCGGCGACGAGCCGAACGGGATACGGCAGGACGCCGAGCGGTTGCGCGCCGAATAGGCGAGCAGCACCGGCGCTTCATAGCCTGGCACCAGACGCTTGTAGGAATTGGTCAGCGGGTTGGTGAAGGCGTTGATCGCCTTGGCATGCTTGATGACGCCGCCGATGAAGAACAGGCAGCTTTCCGACAGACCGGCATATTCATTGCCGGCGAAGGTCGGCTTGCCGTTCTTCCAGATCGACATGTGGACGTGCATGCCCGAGCCGTTGTCGCCGAAGATCGGCTTCGGCATGAAGGTGGCCGTCTTGCCATAGGCGTTGGCGACCTGGTGGACGACATATTTGTAGATCAGCATCTTGTCGGCGTTGCGCACCAGTGCGTCGAACTTGATGCCGAGTTCGTGCTGGGCCGCCGCCACCTCATGGTGATGCTTTTCGACGCGCACGCCCATCTCGGCGAGCACGGTCAGCATTTCCGAGCGCATGTCCTGCGCGCTGTCGATCGGCGGCACCGGGAAGTAGCCGCCCTTGACGCGCGGGCGGTGGCCGAGATTGCCGGTCTCGTAGTCGGTGTCGTCGTTCGACGGCAGTTCCGTGGAGTCGAGCTTGAAACCGGTGTTGTAGGGGTCGGCCTTGTACTTCACGTCGTCGAAGACGAAGAATTCGGCTTCCGGGCCGACATAGATGGTGTCGCCGATGCCTTCGGCCTTCATGTAGGCCTCGGCCTTCTTGGCCGTGCCGCGCGGATCGCGGTTGTAGGATTCACCCGAAACCGGATCGAGGATGTCGCACAGGATGACCATGGTCGACTGGGCGAAGAACGGGTCCATATGAACCGTGTCCGGATCGGGCATCAGCACCATGTCGGACTCGTTGATGGCCTTCCAGCCGGCAATCGAAGAGCCGTCGAACATCACGCCATCGGCGAACATGTCTTCCTCGACCTCGATGACATCCATCGTCACGTGCTGCAGCTTGCCCTTCGGGTCTGTGAAGCGCAGGTCGACGAATTTCACGTCGTTGTCCTTGATCTGCTTCATGATGTCTTTGGCTGTCGTCATGTCATGTATCCCTGTGTGATGACGTTTTTTGATGATGACGTTTTCAGGAGGAGGGCCGGTCAGGTCAGACCGCGTCCATGCCCGTTTCGCCGGTGCGTATCCGCACGACTTCCTCGATGTTGGAAACGAAGATCTTGCCGTCACCGATGCGGCCCGTCTGGGCCGCCTTGCGGATGGCCTCAATGGCGCCTTCGACCGCGTCGTCGCCAAGCACGACCTCGATCTTCACCTTGGGCAGGAAATCGACGACATATTCGGCGCCGCGATAGAGTTCGGTGTGGCCCTTCTGACGACCGAAGCCTTTTGCCTCGGTGACAGTGATGCCTTGCAGTCCGGCTTCCTGAAGCGCTTCCTTCACTTCGTCCAGCTTGAATGGCTTGATGATCGCTTCGATCTTTTTCATGTAAAAAGTGGCCTCCACTGCCAAAAAAAACGGGTTGTGACCCCCCGCTTGCGCCTCCATCAAGCACGAACTGTGCCAATTCAGCGGATTCTAAGCGGTCTCATAAGATTTCAAAGCCGCGCCGCACCGGGATGCAAATTCGCGTCATTCGCTGCACCGGATGCGGCATGGGCTGCCAGAGCCTACACAGCGCCAGCACCCGCGTCCGCACAAAAATCAGGCACATCGCCTATCCCGCAGGCAATTTTCTGCCCGCGATGCCTTCGTACCGACGTTGTGGCCGCAGATCTCGGCAACTCCCCCTTGTTTGCTTAGGATCGAAATTGGACAATGCTTGATAGCATGCGGATCGGCAATCCATGAGCAACGAACTTCTTGTCCCCGCCGAAATGACTGCGGCCGACCGGCTGACGATCGCGGCCGGTCCGGCCGATGGAATCAGCCTGATGCGGCGCGCGGGCGAAGCGGTCGCGGCCGAGGTTCTCAAGCGCTATCCCTCGGCAAAGCACATCCATGTGCTGTGCGGGCCCGGCAACAATGGCGGCGATGGCTATGTCGTCGCACGCCTCCTGGCCGGCAGCGGCGTCGGCACAACGATCTGGTCATCCGGAGCGCCGAGGCCGGAAAGCGATGCGGCGCTCGCCGCCGCGGAATCCCTGATCAAGTCCCGGCCGCTGTCTGATTTCGACGCCGAGTTCGGCTCGATCGTGATCGACGCGCTCTATGGGGCAGGGCTGTCCAAGCCGCTGTCCGGCGATGCCGCGAAAGCTGTCGATACCGTGACAGCCCTGCGCCTGCCTGTGGTCGCGATCGACCTGCCGTCGGGCGTCTCAGGTGCCAGCGGCGAAATATTGAGCAGGGCGTTTCGCGCCGAACTCACCGTTACCTTCGCCCGGAAAAAGCCCGGCCACCTGCTGCTGCCGGGGCGCGGGCAATGCGGTGAAATCGTGCTCGCCGATATCGGCATCGATGACGGCATCATCGCCCAACTCGCTGTCTCGACCTTCGAAAATGTGCCGGACCTGTGGTTGCAGGAATTTCCGGTGCCGGCGGTGGACGCGCATAAATACAAGCGCGGCCATGTCGGCGTCTTTTCCGGCGGCCCGAGTGCTACCGGCGCGGCGCGGCTGTCGGCGATGGCCGCCGCGAGAAGCGGGGCAGGGGCGGTCACCGTGCTGTCGCCTGGCAATGCCCTGCAGGTGAACGCGACACACCTCACCTCGATCATGCTGCGAGAGGCGGGGTCACTCGAGGAGGTGCAGGAATTTCTGACGGCGCGCCATCCCGAGGCGCTGGTGTTTGGACCGGGGCTCGGGCCAAAGCCCAAGGTCGGCGATTTCGCCCTGCAACTGATCAAGACCTTGGCGGAGGGTGCACGCGCATCGCAAACCGCAAACCACGGAGGAGCGATCGTGCTTGATGCTGACGCCATTACATCTATGGCCCATCAGCCGCAGTCGCTGTTCGAAGCCGCCCGTCACCTGAACGCGCCAGCGTTGGTGATCACGCCGCATGAGGGTGAATTCGGCCGCTTGTTCCCAGATATCGCCGGGGACAAAACCATGTCGAAATTGGACAAGGCGCGGGCGGCCGCAGCGCGGGCCAATGCCGTCATCGTCTACAAGGGCGCCGACACGGTCATAGCAGCGCCCGATGGCAAAGCGGCGATCAACTCCAACGGTGCACCGTGGCTGGCCACAGCCGGGTCAGGCGACGTGCTGTCGGGCATCATTGCCGGTTTGCTCGCACAAGGCATGCCGCCCTTCGAGGGCACCTGCGCGGCGGTGTGGCTGCATGCCGAAGCCGGCAGCCGGTTCGGACCCGGCTTGATCGCCGAGGATCTGCCGCTGGCGCTGCTGCCGGTGTTGCGTGAACTCTTCGACGCGCGAAAGGCTGCCTGAATGAGCCGTGCGCTCGCTCTGTTGCTTGCCACCCTAATCGCTGTCTTCATGGCGCCGACGGCGCGCGCCGAAGGTCCTGTGACCGTCGTCGACAATCCGGCGGTGCTCGCCGCGCTCGATGCCAAGGGTTTCGGTTTCGCCGATGTTTTCGGGGTCGACGGCGAGGACGGCCTGAAGACGCTTTACGACGAGGCGCCGGCCTATCACGCCATCGTCGAAACGGTTGCTTCTGATGTCGCGGCCCTGAGGGCCGAGATGAAGGCCGGCGGGCGGCCGCTCTACGAGATAACCGACGGCAATGTCGGCCGCATCATGGACATGCGCTGGCTGAAGACCGATGCCGCGCGCCTCCGGTTGGTCGGCATCGTCAACCGGCTCGACCGTCGCGATTTCACGCTGCTGCAAGGCGACAGGAACTGCGGCGAGGTGCGCTTCGTCTACCGCCTGGCCTACAGTTTTCGCAAGAACGGCAAGCTGCTGGCATCGCGCCTGCCGTTCAATTTCAATGCCGTCTACAGCGCCGCGCCCGATGCCGACGGCGGCTGCGTCGGCACTGCCGGACGCTGGACGCCACAGCTTGACGAGAGCGTCGATGCCGGCTGGCTGACCGGCGGGCCGCTGGAGAAGGCCGGGCTGACCTTCAAGCAGCTGGAGCTCAACGCGCAGGTGGTGCGCTTCCCCTCCGGACAGGAAACCGAGTTCGGTGGCCAAGCCGCCTATCTCATGCGGGTATTCGGCATCGATGGCGCTGCTATCAGCGAGAAGCCGCTGGAGAACACGCCCGACACCGCACGGCTCTCGCAGGACGCGGCGCTGAAAGCACGGCTTGCCGCCTATGTCGACGCCAATCTGCCGGCGGTCGATGAAGGCGTTTATGAAATTCCCGACGAGTTCCTGGCCAGAAAGATTATTTCATGGTCGACCTTCGGCAGCGCGCGGCAGGCCAATCATCCGTTTACGCAATTATTCCACCCCAAGGAATTCGCACCGCTCGATTATTCCGCGCTGAAACTGGTGCGCACGCCGGAAGCGCTGGTCGAGCGGCTGGACAATGGCGCCTGCCAGGGTTGTCATCAGGCCGGTTCGACCGCCGGTTTCCATTTCATCGGGCTAGACGACAAGACGACATCGCCGTTGAACCGCATCGAGGTCGGGGTTTCGCCGCATCTTCATGCCGAGATCCCGCGGCGCCAGGCGTGGCTGGCCGCCACGGCCGAAGGCAAGCAGCCGAACCGCTTCCGTCCGCTCTCCTTTGCGCCGCCGGCGGTCTGGACGAACGCCGGCGCGGTCGATTACGCGCCGGCGGAGATGGCCATGCCGTGCCTGATGCAGGAAGATGCGACCCGCTTCGGCGCGACCTGGCAGTGCAGCAGTGATACCATCTGCACGCCGCTGGCCACCGCTTCGGGCGTGCACACGAAACTGGCGCAATGCCTGCTGCCCAAGGACAGCGAAAAAATGTTTTCCGGCCATCCCTGCCTGACCGGCTCGATCGCCAGCAACGCGGCGCAGCCCTTCAACGACCGCTACAGCAGATCGGGCCAGTTCGCGGCCTTCGCCCCGGACATTTCCCGTACCGCCTACACCTGCCGTCCGCCGAAGATCGGCGTGCCTGGAGGCATCGCCTATCGCGGCTGCGACGACAAGGACCGTGCTTTCGCGGCCTTCAAAGCCGGCAAGCCGATGCCGAATGAAATCTGCGGGCTGGTCGGCGGCAAGAAATTCGACATCTGCGTGGCCACCAACAATTTCGACCAATGTCTTGGCGGCGCTGTCAATCGCGGCAACCGGCCGGCCTGTTCGGCCGATCATTTCTGCCGCGAGGACTATATGTGCCAGTCGCTGCCGCCGGACACGCCGGGCATCGGCAAGGTGAAAGGCATCGGCTTCTGCTCGCCGACCTATTTCATCTTCCAGATGCGCATCGACAACCACGCAACGCCATGGGGCAGCCCTGTCCGTGCCACGATGGGAGCGGGGTTTGGTGCGGCGGAAGAGGAGTGAGCTGCCCGACGGTTACCTCCTCGGATAGATGCCCAGCCACGCCTCACAGCGGGATGTTGTCGTGCTTCTTCCAGGGGTTCTGCATGTCCTTGTTGCGCAGCATGCGCAGCGCGCGCGCGATGCGGCGGCGGGTCGAGTGCGGCATGATCACCTCGTCGACATAGCCGCGCTCGGCGGCGACGAAGGGCGACAGGAAGCGATCCTCGTAAGCCTTTGTGTGGGCTGCGATCTTTTCGGCGTCACCGATGTCCTTGCGGTAGATGATCTCGACCGCTCCCCTGGCTCCCATCACCGCGATCTGCGCGGTCGGCCAGGCGTAGTTCATGTCGCCGCGAAGATGCTTTGACGCCATCACGTCATAGGCGCCGCCATAGGCTTTGCGGGTGATGACGGTGATCTTCGGCACGGTGGCCTCGGCATAGGCGAACAGGAGTTTCGCGCCATGCTTGATCAGCCCGCCATATTCCTGCGCGGTGCCGGGCAGGAAGCCGGGGACATCGACGAAGGTGACGATCGGGATCGAAAAACAATCGCAGAAGCGCACGAAACGGGCCGCCTTGCGGCTGGCGTCGGAATCGAGCACGCCGGCCAATACCATCGGCTGGTTGGCGACGAAGCCGACGGTGCGGCCCTCGACGCGCCCGAACCCGGTGACGATGTTCTTGGCGAAGTTCTGCTGGATCTCGAAGAAGTCGCCTTCGTCGGCGACCTTCAGGATCAGTTCCTTGATGTCGTAGGGCTTGTTGGCGTTGTCGGGAATCAGCCGGTCGAGCGACAAATCATGGTCGGTGACCGACTGGTAGCATTCGATCTCGGGAAGCTCCGACGTGTTGGAGGCCGGCAACAGGTCGACCAGCCGGCGCATCTGCAACAGCGCCTCGACGTCATTGTCATAGGCGCCGTCGGCGATCGAGGATTTCGTCGTGTGGACGGAGGCGCCGCCGAGGCTCTCGGCGGTCACCGTCTCGTTGGTCACGGTCTTCACCACATCCGGCCCAGTAACGAACATGTAGGAAGTGTCGCGCACCATGAAGATGAAGTCGGTCATGGCAGGCGAATAGACGTCGCCGCCGGCGCACGGTCCCATGATGACGGAAATCTGCGGAATGACGCCTGAGGCCAGCACGTTGCGCTGAAAAATCTCGGCATAGCCGCCGAGTGCTGCCACGCCTTCCTGGATGCGCGCGCCGCCAGCATCGTAGAGGCCGATGATCGGCGCCCGGTTGCGGAGCGCCATCTCCTGCACCTTGATGACCTTCTCGGCATGCGCTTCCGACAGCGAGCCGCCGAATACGGTAAAGTCCTTGGCGAAGAGGTAGACCGGGCGGCCGTTGACGGTGCCCCAGCCGGTGACGACGCCGTCGCCGGCGATCTTGGTGTTCTCCATGCCGAAGTCGGTCGAGCGGTGCTCGACATACATGTCGAATTCCTCGAACGAGCCCTCGTCGAGAAACACCTCGATGCGTTCGCGCGCGGTGAGCTTGCCCTTCTTGTGCTGGGCATCGATGCGGACCTGGCCGCCGCCCATGCGGGCGATCTCGCGGCGGCGCTCGAGTTCCTTGAGAACGTCTTTCATCGATTACCTCCCAAGCCAGCGGCATTTCGTCGTAATCGTGCCGGCAAGCGAGCGCAAGCGGCGCTTGCGCCACGGGCTTTGCTGCGCTGCAACATGAAGCCCCTTGCAATTGAGGGCGAACTCAGCCATATGCAGCCCATAGGCGCTTGGGCCGGGAACGAATCCGGCCTTCTCGACGAATGAGACTGGTTGCGTCTGTTTTCCCTCTTTCCGGTATATCGGCCCTTTTTCCGGTAAATCACAAAGCGGCGAAAAAGCCCCGTGGCATGATGCCTGCGGGCACGACAGCGCAGCCGAGTGGACGAACCCGTCCGCCCGCCTTGTCGTTCATCACAGATTTTTCGACGGCAGGTTGCGCCCTGCCGCCATCGATGTTTGCGGCCAGAAGCCGCGTGAAAGAAGATTATTTTGACCAACGAAAACACTTTGCCCGGTAGCGCTGCGGAACTCACGGGTTTCGCGGCACTGGGTATTACGGGCGCGCTGCTCAAGGCCACCCACAACGCCGGCTTCGCCGAGCCGAAGCCGATCCAGGCACAGGCGATCCCGCCGCAGATGGAAGGCCGTGACATTTTCGGCATCGCCCAGACCGGCTCCGGCAAGACTGCGGCCTTCGCGCTGCCGATTCTGTCGAAGATCATTGCGCTTGGCACCAAGCGCCGGCCGAAGACGGCACGTGCGCTGATTCTGGCGCCGACGCGCGAACTCGCCGTGCAGATCGAAGACACGATCAAGATCCTCGCCAAGGGCGCGCATGTCTCGACCGCGCTCGTGCTCGGCGGCGTGTCCCGCTTCAGCCAGGTGAAGAAGGTTGCTCCCGGCGTCGACATCCTGATCGCCACGCCCGGCCGGTTGACCGACCTGGTGCGTGAGGGCGACCTCGTGCTTGCCGACACCAAATGGCTAGTGCTGGACGAAGGCGACCGCATGCTCGACATGGGCTTCATCAACGACGTCAAGCGCATCGCCAAGGCGACCGCGCCCGACCGTCAGACGGTGCTGTTCTCGGCGACCATGCCCAATGAAATCGCCGAACTGGCCAAGGGCCTGCTGAAGAACCCGATTCGTGTCGAAGTCGCGCCGCAAAGCACGGCGGCGGCCGAGATCGTGCAGGGCGTCGTCTTTGCCCGCACCAAGCAGAAGCGCCAGGTGTTGTCGACGATGCTCGCCGACGAGGCGATGAAGTCTGTCATCATCTTTTCGCGCACCAAGCATGGTGCCGACAGGGTGACCAAGGACCTCGAGCGCGACGGCTTCAAGGCCGCCGTCATCCACGGCAACAAGTCGCAGAACGCCCGCCAGAAAGCGCTGAACGATTTCCGCGACGGTTCGGTGCGCATTCTGGTGGCGACCGACATCGCGGCGCGCGGCATCGACGTGCCCGGCATCAGCCATGTCGTGAATTTCGACCTGCCTGATGAAGCCGAGAGCTACGTCCACCGCATCGGCCGTACCGGCCGCAACGGCATGGACGGCATCGCGATCACGCTTTGCGATCCTTCGGAAAACAGCAAGCTGCGCCAAGTCGAGCGCATCATCCGTACCAAGCTGCCGATCGTTGCCGACCATCTCGGCAGCCCCGATCCGCTGCGCAATCCGGCTGAAAAGAACGAGCGCTTCGAGCCGGCCAATGACCGCAACGACCGCAATGGGCGTCGCGACGGCAGGCGGCCCGGTGGCGAGAACAAGGGCAACGGCTTTGGCAAGAAGCGCTTCGGCGACAAGCCGGCCTTCGCCGGCGAGCGCAAGCCGGATGGCGCCAAGCCGGCCTTCAAGGGCAACAACAAGCGCCGCTTCGGCGGCAAGCGCCCGGCGGCGCGGGCTGCGTAAGTAGCCAGCGTTGTAGTCAGTCAAGCTCAGGCTGGCTGATTGCCGGGACAGACCAAGGAAAGGGCGGCTGAAGCGATGCTTCGGTCGCCTTTTTCGTCCGCCTACTTCACCACCGCTTCGATCCAGACGGCGATCCTTTGCGCCAGAAACGCCGTGGTCGATGGCGACAGCGCGTCGCCGGCAATGACGTGATTGTCCGGGTCGCCGGTGTCGTCGACCGGAACCAGTTCATGCGGCGCACCCCAGCGCCCGGCAATCTCGCGGGTGCGGTCGGCCCACACCACTTTGTCCGAATCAGAAAAGATGAACAAAGCAGGGATGGTCGCCTTCTCCACCGGCGCGCCATAGGCAAGCTCGGTCAGCGCCTGCATCGGCAAGGTTGCTTCGATCGGATAGCGGGTGGTCCAGAATTTTTCATGCAGCGCGTTGCGCGGCACGAAGCTGTGTTCCTTGCCGGCGACCAGCCTGGCGATCTGTTTGCCCCACGGCATGGTCAGGATCTCGGCGCCCGAAGCCTTGACGCCGAAATTCGGCGAGATGAACGCGATCGCCGCCACCCCGTCCGATGCACCGGACTGCGTTGCCGCCCAGACCGCCAGCGAGCCGCCGGTCGAAGTCGAGATGACGATCACCTTGTCGCCGATCGCCCGGCCAATGGCGAGTGCTTCCTCATAGTCGTTGATCCAGGCGTTGATGCTGCCTTGCGTCATCGCCGCGCCATCCTGCCCGTGACCGGTAAGGCGTGTGTAGAAGAGATTGGCGTCAAGCTGTTCCGCCACTTCATCGGGCAGCGGGCGGATTTCGCCCTTCGATGCGGAAAAGCCGTGGATGTAGACGATCGACAGCGGGGTCGTGGCATGCACCAACGGATCGGCCCAGACGATCTCTTTTTCCAGCCCGTCACGGATTCCGGGGATGGCGGCTTCCGCCTTTGCCACATAGGCCTGCGGATCGTCAGCGATGAGCGAGGGATCGAAACGGATCGTGGTGTCGACGCGAACGCGCGTGCCGAGCACGAAGGCCAGTGCGAGAATGGCGATAAGGCCCAGCACAGCAAGCACGATCCGTCGCCCCATCGCAGACTCCACGCGGCACTTGTCTCAACCATGGCGATGGCGGCCCGAAACGGGGAGCCTGCCAATTTCGCAGGCGTCCTATTCGATCGGCGGCTTGCGGTCGTAATGCAGAGGCCGCGCCTTCCAACTGGTCATCAGGCTGATAAACCCTCTGCACAGCGGCCTCGGCAGCAGGCCGAGCAGTTTCAGGGGCCAGCTTGTCCGGCGCGGGAAATGGACTTCGAAGCCGCCGGACTTGATGCCCCGCGCCATGCGGCGCGATGCGCGGCTGACCGGCATCAGTCCCGGCATGGGCAGCATGTTCTTCTCGGTCAGCGGGGTGTCGATGAAGCCGGGATTGAACACCTGGATACGCACGTTCATCTTGTCGAAATCATACTTCAGCGACTCGGCCAGAATGTTGATGGCCGCCTTGGTGCCGCCATAGGCGGCCGTTGTCGGCCAGCCGAAATAGGATGTCACCGAGCCGACCAGCACGACATGGCCGCGCGCCCGCACACGCATGCGTTCGACCGCGGGCACGAGGCCGTTGATGATGCCGAAATAATTGACCTCGAAGGACCGCCGAAAGTCGTTGACGACAAGATTCTCCCCCGGCGTCGAAATGTAGTTCCCGGCATTGAAGATGGCGAGCACGATGGGACCGAGTTCCTTCTCGATCGCGGCGACGGTTCTTGCCATGCGCGGCTCGTCGGTGACATCGCAAGGAAAGGCCGTGACACTGCCCGGCATCTGCGCGGTCTCGACGACAAGCGTGTCGATCGGATCGTCGTCAAGCGCCGTCACCGCGACGGCATAGCCCTGGGACGCAAGATCCCTGGCCAGCGCTCGGCCGATGCCGCTTGAGCCGCCCGTGATCCAGGCGACGCCGTGCTTCGGGTTGGCCCGGTAGAGTGTCATGCTGCGCCCTGCGAAATGTTGGTGCTTTGCTCTAGCGGTGAAGAAATCGAATGAAAAGCTGCTTTTCAACGTCAGCCTGAAATGAACAGTGGCGCATGAGGCCAGCCTCGGGAAGCGCCGACGCAACAACAGTGCCGCAAATGCGACTGGGCCAGGCAAATTCTTGCCTTGAAACCGAAGCTTCGGGTTTCTAGGGTTTCGGCGCACGCACACAAGGAATCCTGAATGCCCCGTTCTGTGATCGACGCGATCGGCAACACGCCTCTGATCCGCCTCAACAAAGCTTCGGAACAAACCGGTTGCGAGATCCTGGGCAAGGCCGAATTCATGAATCCGGGCCAGTCGGTCAAGGATCGCGCGGGCCTGTTCATCATCTGCGACGCCGAGAAGCGCGGGCTGCTGAAGCCCGGCGGTGTGATCGTCGAGGGAACGGCGGGCAATACCGGCATCGGGCTGACGTTGGTCGCCAAGGCGCTCGGCTATCGCACCGTCATCGTCATCCCGGACACACAGAGCCAGGAGAAGAAGGACACGATCAAACTGCTCGGCGCCGAACTGATCGAAGTGCCGGCCGTGCCCTACAGGAATCCCAACAATTACGTGAAACTGTCGGGGCGGTTGGCCGAGCAACTGGCAAAGACAGAACCGAACGGCGCCATCTGGGCCAACCAGTTCGACAATGTCGCCAACCGTGACGGCCATATCCGCACCACGGCGGAGGAAATCTGGAACCAGACCGGCGGCAAGGTCGACGGCTTTGTCTCGGCGGTCGGTTCGGGCGGCACGCTGGCCGGCGTCGCCTCCGGACTGAAAGCCAAAAGCCGGGATGTGAAGATCGCGCTCGCCGATCCGCTGGGGGCCGCGCTCTATTCTTTCTACACCAGCGGCGAGCTGAAGTCCGAAGGCAGCTCGATCACCGAAGGCATCGGGCAGGGGCGCATCACCGCCAACCTCGAAGGGTTCACGCCGGATTTTTCATTCCAGATCCCCGATGAGGATGCGCTGCCGATCGTCTTCGACCTGATCCAGGAAGAGGGCCTTTGCGTCGGCGGCTCGACCGGCATCAACATAGCCGGCGCGATCCGTCTGGCCAGGGAATTGGGTCCCGGCCACACCATCGTGACCATTCTTTGTGATTATGGCACGCGCTATCAATCAAAACTGTTCAACCCGGAATTCCTGCGCGAGAAGCAGCTGCCGGTGCCAAGCTGGATGGAGCTGAAGAGCACAATTCCGGTGCCGTTCGAAAAGGTCGCGTGATGGCAAACAGGACGGACGCCCTGTTTCGCGACGATGCCTACCTGCGGACGGCGGACGCAACGGTCGTTGCCGTCAATGATCGCGGCGGTATCATCCTCGACCGGACGATCTTCTACGCCACTTCGGGCGGCCAACCGGGCGATACCGGGTATCTCGAACGCGGCGATGGCAGCCGCATCGCCATTGCCGCCACCCTCACCGGTGAGACCAAGGACGAGATCATCCACGTGCCAGCGCCGGAGCAGGCGGTTCCGCAGCCCGGCGAGGCGCTGAGGCTGGCGATCGACTGGGAGCGGCGGCATCTCCTGATGCGCATGCACGCGGCTTGCCACCTGCTTACCGTCGTCTGCCCGTTCCCGATCACCGGTGCCTCGGTTTCCGAGGACGACAGCCGTGTCGATTTCGACGCTCCGGATGCCGGCTTCACCAAGGAGGACGTCACTGCCGGGCTGATGGAGCTGGTGCGGGCCGATCATCCGATCTTTGTCAGGCTGATCAGTGACGAGGATCTGGCTGCCAATCCCGGCCTGGTGAAATCCAAGAACGTCCGGCCGCCGGTGGGCACCGGCAAGATCCGCCTGGTCTGTATCGGCGACAACGCCTCGGTGGACAGCCAGCCCTGCGGCGGCACCCATGTGAAGAGCACCGGCGAAGTCGGCGAAATCCACATCGGCAAGATCGAGAAGAAGGGCCGCGAGAACCGGCGCTTCCGCATCCGCTTTGGGCCGATGACGGCAAACTGAACAGGACAGTGATCGCCAAAAAGCGAGCAGGAGAACAAAATGGCCGAGGACAGCCCCTTCACCGTCGACGCAGACTGGCTGCAGCAACGACTCGGCGAGCCGGGCCTGACGATCATCGACGCATCCTGGTATCTCCCGGCGCAGAAGCGCGATGCGCGCGGCGAGTATGAGTCGGCCCACATCCCGGGCGCACGATTTCTCGATCAGGATGCCGTTTCGGACCCGGATTCGCCCCTGCCGCATACCTTGCCGTCGCCGCAGCATTTTGCCCAGTATGTCGGCGCCATGGGTGTTTCGGCCGATGACACCATCGTCGTCTATGATGGTCCGGGTTTCTTCTCGGCGCCCCGGGCGTGGTGGATGTTCCGGGTGATGGGCGTCTTCCAGACCTATATTCTGGATGGCGGCTTCGATGGCTGGAAAGCCGCCGGCAGGCCGGTGACGGCTGAGCCGACCAAGATCGCGCCAAGCGTGTTTCATGCCGATTTCGACCCCGGGCGCGTCGCCAGCCTCGCCGACATGCGCCGGATCGTCGACACCGGGGCAAGCCAGATCGCCGACGCCCGGGGGCCGGGCCGGTTCATCGGCACTGAACCTGAGCCGCGCGCGGGTATCCGCTCCGGCCATATGCCTGGCGCGCGCAATCTGCCCTATTCGGCGCTGTCGGAAAATGGCGAGCTGTTGTCGAAGGACCGCCTGCGCAAGGCGATCGAGGGGGCCGGCATCGATCTGTCGAAACCTGTCGTCACTTCATGTGGCTCCGGTATTACCGCGGCGGTGGTGACGCTGGCGCTGGAAACGCTTGGCCATACGAACAACAGGCTTTACGACGGCTCCTGGACGGAGTGGGGCGGGCTTTCCGACACGCCTGTGGTGACCGGCAAGGAATGAAGACGATGGAAAACGGCACGCTGGAAGACATTGACGTCACGGTGACGTTCCTCGAGATGCATGTGCCGCCGGCCTATTCGCCGCCTGTGCCGTATAACCGTCAGGTCGCGCTGCTGAAGACCAAGGACATTCCGCTGCATTTCTACCGCTATCTGATGGACCGGGTGGGGCGCAAATGGCACTGGGTCAATGTGCTGAGGCTGGATGACGACGAGCTTTCGGCCGGCATCCATCGCGAGGACCGTGACATCAGGGTGCTCTACCTCGATGGCGCCCCCGCCGGTTTCTTCGACCTCAAGCCGCATCTGCCGGAGGAAGTCGAGCTTGCCTATTTCGGCATGATGGAACATGCGACCGGGCAAGGCATCGGCCGCTGGTTCCTGGGCTCCGCGATCGCTGCCGCATGGTCGCATGGGCCGAAGCGGGTGACGGTGCAGACCTGCACGCTCGATCATCCGGCGGCTCTGCCGCTTTACCAGAAGCTCGGCTTCGCACCGGTGGCGCAAAAGAGGGAAATCGTCCATCCGCTGCCTTTCACCGAGCGCGCGGCCAGCGTCATGCGGCCCTAGCCGGAAGCTAATACCAGCTCGAATCTGAACCCGTCGTTCATCGGCCCTTCAGGCTGTTTTTGGCATGTTGCCGGCACCATCAATGCGGCCAAGGCCGAAGGAGACGAAGACATGCTGACCCGCCGTACACTTGCCGCCGCGCTGATCGCGGCAATTGCCATGCCAAGCCTGGCCGCAGCCCAGGCGACAACGCCTTCGGCCGCGACGATCGAGCGGAAGCTCGAGGCGGCGCCGCGTGTGAAATTGCGGCCGAACGAGCGCGTCACCATCCGCGAATTCAAGCGGCGCCCGGATTTGCGCCGCATGGCCCGCTCGATCGATATCCAGTCGATCAACTTCGCCTTCGGTTCGGCGGCCATTTCCAGTTCGCAATACGACAAGATCGAGACCATTGCCGACGCGCTACGGCGCATCCTGCGCCGCGATCGCGGCGCCCGCGTGCTGATCGAGGGCCATACCGACGCCGTCGGCTCCTTCCAGTCGAATCAGGCTCTGTCCGAACAGCGCGCCGCTTCGCTGAAGCGCACATTGGTGCGCGAATTCGGCGTGCCCGGCCATGCCCTGGAAACTGTTGGTTACGGCGAGGAGTTTTTGCTCGTGCGGACGCAGACCGAAAACTGGCAGAATCGCCGGGTGACGCTGCGCCGCTTCGACGATTTCATCCGTTGAGCCGCAGCTCCGACGGGACTTGATGAGAGCCGATCGCCGAGGGGCGACCGGCTCTTCGACATTTGGCAGGAATCGGGTGGGCGGCGAGGGTTCAAGGACATAATTTCCAGTCACGACACCGGAGATTTTTCGATGACCATCCAGTTCAAAGCTTTGCCGACCGAAGATGTCAGGACGTTGCAGCGCGGCGGGATCGATGCTTATGGCCAAATGCCCGAGCGAAAGATCTCCGACGGTGACGGCATGCCTTGCCGGCATTGCTTGAAGAATATAGGAGCCGGCGATGCCTACCTTGTTCTGGCATACAGGCCATTCCCTAGCCTTCAGCCCTACGCCGAAACGGGGCCGATCTTCCTGCATGCCGAGGAATGCGATGGTGCCGCTGAGAGCGAGGCGCTGCCCGAGGTTCTCGATAGCCCTGACTACATCGTGCGCGGCTATGGCAGGGATGATCGTATCGTCTATGGCAGCGGCGGCGTCATCCCGACCGGAGACATCACCGCGCGGGCCAAGACCTTGCTGGAATGCGACGAGATTGCCTACGTCCATGTCCGTTCGGCGCGCAACAATTGCTACCAGTGCCGCATCGAGCGCGCTTGAGGCTGAGATTAGCCGCTGGAAACGGTTGTCGTACTCCCGTCGCATATTCGCGATAGAAAGCCATTGTCGATCGATTTGCCGACCGCGGATGAACCGGCGGTAAATCTCGACATCGAGGAAGCGGGGCTTTGGCTCCGCTTTTTTGTTGCCTGGGCTTTGCGCCGAGGTATTCCGCGCAACAAAAAAGCCCGCCGGCATGGCCGACGGGCTCAGACTGTTTGCCTGGAGGGCTTAGCTTAGTTGAACTTGTACTTTGCGCCGAGACGCACCGTATGGAAGGAAGACTTGGAGGTGATGGTGTCGTCAGGCAGCGCCAACTCCGAAGAGAAATCCTTCTCGGCGAACTGCGAATAGCGATATTCGAGACCAAGGGTGACGTTGCTGGACAGAGCTGTTTCCAGTCCGCCACCGACCGAGAAGCCGCTGGAACCCCAGTCGAGGATGTCGCCGATCGGGTCGGAAGCGTTCAGATCGAAATGCTGCCAGCTATAGCCGGCAAGCGCATAGGCAAGGGTCGATTCGTTCATCTTCATGCCGACGCGGCCCAACACATCGAACCCATAGTCGGTATCGACGTTGATCGATCCGCCGCCGAGCTCCAGCTCGGAAGTCATGCCGGAGTAGCGTGCATCGACCATGACGCCTGCGACCCAGCTACCGAAGTCATGATCGTAGCCGACGTTCAGTTCACCAAAGGCACCTTCGCCACCGAGACCATTGAATTCCAGGTCGCCGAGCGGCGGAACGTTGATCTGATGCACGGACGCACCGGCGCCACCAGCGCCGCCGATGTAGAAGCCGGTCCAGTTGTAGGCTGGCGTCTCGAAGGCAGCACCGCCGCCGTTCTGCGCACCGAAGCGGTAATTGGCTGCGATCTGGAAAGTATGGCGCGAGGTGTCAAGATTGAGGAGACCGTCCGGAACTCCGACAAGGCCAGCGTCGGAAAGAAGATCGTCCTTGGTCCCGAAGCGCGTATAGCGATACTCAGTCTTGATCGTCCAATTGCTGTTGATGGCCGTTTCGATGCCACCTCCGACAAAATACCCGCTCTGATCCCAATCAAAGTCGAAGCCGGCGTTCGTATCGAGCTTGTACTTCTGCCAGGAATAGCCACCCAGCACGTAACCCAGAGTGTTCGGCGTCAAGAGGTAGCCGAGACGCAGGCCAGCGTCGAAACCGTAGGTTTCCTTGATCGAAGCGTCGAACCCCGTAATGTCCAGCGTGGTCCCGATGTTGCCGACGTGAGCGTCCAGCAGACCTCCGATGAGGAACCGGGGCGAGACCATATAATCATAGCCAACCGTCAGCTCACCATAGACGCCTTCGCCACCAATGCCGTTCAGCGAGATTGGAATAAAATCGCTGCCGAGCTTGTGTACGTTGGCACCGGCACCGACGCCAAAACCAACGTAGAGGCCGCTCCAGTTAAAGCCGGCAGCTTCTTCTACTGGTTGCACGACGTCAGCTGCATGAGCAGCAGACATCAAAGCTACAGCAGAAACAGCACCAAGAAGAAAAGATTTCGCGGATGTGCGAATGAACATATGCCCGTACCCCAATGAGTAAACCCAGAATGTCTCTAGCAGGGAGTCGGCCGGCACGGGAATGACAAATATGCAACAATGATGAGCAAAGTGCCGTAGCGTCACATTTTTCCACGCCATGCTTTGCCTGAAAAACAGGCTCGCAAGAAAAAACCCGCCGGCATGGAACCGGCGGGCTGGATTGAAAGGAGCTGTTTTCGCGAAAAATCAGGCGGCGAGAACGGCTTTCGGCTCGACCAGTTCGTAGCCGAGCGCCTCGGCGACTGCCCGGTTGGTGATCTTGCCTTTATGGACATTGAGGCCGTTGCGCAGATGATGATCGTCGACCAGCGCTTTGAGGCCCTTGTCGGCAAGCTGCAGGCCATAGTGCAGCGTCGCGTTGTTGAGCGCGTGGGCCGAAGTGACTGGCACGGCACCCGGCATATTGGCGACGCAATAATGGATGACGCCGTCGACCTCATAGGTCGGCTCGGCATGAGTGGTGGCGTGCGAGGTCTCGAAGCAGCCGCCCTGGTCGATGGCGACGTCGACCAGCACCGAGCCCTTCTTCATGCCCGAGAGCATTTCGCGCGAAACCAGTTTTGGTGCCGCGGCACCCGGGATCAGCACCGCGCCGACGACGATGTCGGCTGAAAAACACTCTTCTTCCAGCGCCTCGACAGTCGAGTAACGGGTGTGGACGCGGCCGGCGAAGAGGTCGTCGAGCTGGCGCAGGCGCGGGATCGAGCGGTCGATGATGGTGACGTCGGCGCCAAGGCCGGCCGCCATCCTGGCTGCGTGCAGGCCGACGACGCCACCACCGAGCACGGTGACCTTGCCGGGCAGCACGCCAGGCACGCCACCCAGCAGCACACCGCGGCCGCCATTGGCCTTCTGCAGCGCCGTGGCGCCGGCCTGGATCGACAGGCGTCCGGCAACTTCCGACATCGGCGCCAGCAGCGGCAGGCCGCCACGGTCGTCGGTCACGGTCTCGTAGGCGATTGCCGTGACGCCGGACGCAAGCAGGCCCTTGGTCTGCTCCGGATCCGGCGCCAGGTGGAGGTAGGTGTACAGGATCTGGCCTTCGCGAAGCTGCGCCCATTCGCTGGGCTGCGGCTCCTTGACCTTGACGATCATGTCCGACCTGGCGAACACCTCGGCGGCCGTCTTGGCAATCGTGGCGCCGGCGGCGCGATAGGCGTTGTCATCGGCGCCGATGCCGGCCCCGGCCCCGGTCTCGACCAGCACTTCGTGGCCATGGGCGACATATTCGCGGACAGAGCCGGGGGTAAGGCCTACGCGGTATTCGTGGTTCTTGATTTCCTTGGGGCAGCCGACGCGCATTTTCTTCTCCTGATCCGGCCCTTTGGGCTCGTTCCCTGTATGAATGGAGTGAACCACGAATCGTTGCGCAGGTGTTTGCGAATGCGCTTGCGCCAACCGGCCGGTTTCGATAATCGTTGCGCGAAATAACAAGATATTCGCAGGATTCACGAATAATGCCGCTCGACAGGATTGATATCGCCATTCTTGAGGCATTGCAGAAGGATGGCAGGATACCCAACGCGGCACTTGCCGAAAAGGTCGGCCTATCGCAGTCGGCCTGTTCGCGCCGGCTCGACAATCTGGAGAAATCCGGAACCATCCGTGGCTATCATGCCCGGCTTTCCAATACAGCACTTGGCCACCAGATGACGGCGATCGTGCACATATCGCTGTCGGGACAGTTCGAGAAGACTCTGTCGGATTTCGAGGCGGCGATCAAACGCTGCCCGAACGTGCTGTCCTGCCATCTGATGTCGGGCGAATATGACTACATCCTGAGGATCGCGGCCAAGGATCTCGTCGACTATGAGCGAATCCACAAGGAATGGCTGTCGGCGATGCCGCATGTGACCAAGATCAATTCGTCGTTCGCCTTGCGTGAGATCGTCGACCGTACGGCCATGGGCATGAAGCCGGAGATGGCCTAGTTCCTCGACACAGAAGTTCTGACGGGTCGCTGCATAGACAAACCACCTGCCTTCGATTTGCGGAAACGGGCGTCACTTCGTCATCCACGGGCGGAGCAAGGAGTGTAGCGACGCAGCGCAGACCCGAGGATCCATGCCGCGACTTCAAAGCGTCACTACGGTGCAGAGTTCTGCTCGGCTGCATTCCTTGGTCAAGGTCACGGCATGGATCCTCGGGTCTCCGCGACGGAGCTTCGCTCCTGCTTCGCCCGTGGATGACGAAGGTGGGTGCCTTGGGTCAATCCCGAATGCCTCTGCGATCCATCGAGACGAACCATGACAACCTGGCTGCTGACAGGCCGCTAACCACCCTGTGGGGCCTGGGCTAGCTGACCGCCGTTACCACCCGATCCATCGGGATATCGTGCGGCTGCGGGTAGATGGTCGCGATGCGCTGCAATTCGTAGCCGACGCCGATGACCAGCGGCTTGAACGGCATCGCTGCCAGCGTACGGTCGAAGAAACCGCCGCCATAACCCAGACGGTAGTTCTGGGGATCGATGCCGACGATCGGCGAGATGACGATGTCCGGCAGCACCGGATCGCCCTCGGCCGGGATCGGGATGTTCCAGACACCTTTCTCCAGCCGGTCGCCCGCTTTGTAGACGCGGAAGATCAGCGGCTGCCCCTTCTCGATGACGATGGGCAGGGCGGTGCGGCCGCCGCGTTCGTTTATGGACGCCATCCAAGGCCGCAAATCCGGCTCGCCACGAAACGGCCAATAGAGACTGACCATGCGCCCGGCGATCTCGCCGATCATCGCGTCGAGGCTTTCCGCAATGCTTTGCGACATTACCGTTCGGGCGTCGGCCGAAACAGCAAGACGCGCGGCGATCAGGCGTTCGCGCTCGGCTTTGCGCCAGCGTCTCACATCGGTCCAGTCGCTCGAAGGCGCACGGAATTGCGGATCGAGTTCGTGCATGAAACAGGGCGGCGAAGAATATTGCGCCGGAGCATCGTCGTCACGATCGTTGGCCATGCCTCACCTCATCGCGTGTTCGATGACGCTATACCTCGCGATACGATACAACATGTGCATTCACGACATGGAACGACGAGTCTCGGGTATTGTCCATCTGTTGTTGCATTGCACAAAAATACCTACATCCAGGACAGGCAATCTTGCTATCGGGGTGAACGAAATGAACGAAGCCAGGCATCATGTCGTCGTTGTCGGCGCGGGTTTCGGCGGCCTCGAATTCACCCGTGCACTTGCTGGCGCGCCGGTCCGTATCACCATGATCGACAAGCGCAACCATCACCTCTTCCAGCCGCTGCTCTACCAGGTGGCGACGACGGCGCTGGCCACCTCCGAAATTGCCTGGCCGATCCGCCACCTCCTGCGCAAGCGCAAGGATGTGACGACGCTGCTCGCCAATGTCACCGGTGTCGACCGCGCCGGCAAGCGCGTGCTGCTCGATGACGGCAGCGCGGTCGCCTACGACACGCTGGTGCTCGCCACCGGTGCCCGCCACGCCTATTTCGGCCATGACGAATGGGAGCCGTTCGCGCCTGGCCTGAAGACGCTGGAGGACGCCACCAGCATTCGGCGGCGAATTCTCCTGGCCTTCGAGCAGGCCGAGCGGGAGACCGATCCCGCCGAACGCCAGGCGTTGCTGACCATTGCGATCGTCGGCGGCGGGCCGACCGGCGTCGAGCTTGCCGGCACCATCGTCGAGTTGGCGCATGACACGCTGCGCGGCGAATTCCGCAACATCGACACGCGGCAGACGCGCGTGGTGCTGATCGAGGCCGGCGACCGCATTCTGGCCAATTTCGCACTGAAACTTTCCGACTATGCCAGCAAAGCGCTCGAGCGGCTCGGCGTGACGGTCGAGCTCGGCCGGGCCGTCACGCGCTGCGACGCCGAAGGTGTTGTGTTTGGCGATAAGCAACTGGCAGCCCGAACGATCCTGTGGGCAGCCGGCGTTGCCGCTTCGCCAGCCGCTGAATGGCTGGGAGCGAAGGCGGACCGCGCGGGCAGGGTGCTGGTCGAGCCTGACCTCAGCGTGCCCGGCAGCCCGGAGATCTTTGTCATCGGCGACGCCGCTCATGTGCTGCGGCCGGACGGGCGGCCGGTTCCCGGCGTGGCGCCTTCCGCCAAACAGGAGGGCCGACATGTTGCGGCCACCATCAAGGCCAGGCTCGGCGGCGACACGACCGCGCGTCCTTTCCACTACAGGCATGCCGGCGATCTGGCGACGATCGGCAAACGCGCCGCTGCCATCGATTTCGGCTGGATCAAGCTCACCGGCTGGCTCGCCTGGTGGCTGTGGGGAGTGGCGCACATCTATTTCCTGATCGGCTTTCGCAACCGGCTTGCGGTTTCGCTGAGCTGGCTATGGATCTACGCGACGGGGCAACGTAGCGCGCGGCTGATCACCCAGGGCGACGACGACAAGGGCTGATTTCTTCGCCGGGATCGTTCATCCGCACGTCATCTGTTGCTGATCGAGTGGCGGCTTCATGCGCGCGACTTGTTGAATGGACTTAAGCAGGTTTCAGAGCGAAGTTCGCTTCGGGGCAGGGCTTGTCAGGTCGTCGAGGAGAAAACATGTCGCAACTGCTCCATCCCGTATCCCGCCGCGATCTCCTTGCGGGTGCCGCCGCCGCAGGGGCACTGATCATGCTGCATCCGTTCTCAGCCAGGGCTCAAGGTAACCAAGCGCATCTCCGGATCATGGAGACCACCGACATCCATGTGAACGTGCTGCCTTACGACTACTACGCCGACAAAGCGAACGACACGCTGGGCCTGTCGCGCACGGCGTCTCTCATCGATGCTGTGCGCAAGGAAGCCGTGAATTCGATGCTGATCGACAATGGCGACCTGCTGCAGGGCAATCCGATGGGCGACTACATCGCCTATGAGAAGGGGCTGAAGGACGGCGACCTGCATCCGATCATGAAAGGCATGAACCTGCTCGGCTACGAGTGCTCGACACTGGGCAACCACGAGTTCAACTACGGCCTGTCGTTCCTGGACAAGGTGCTGGCCGGTGCCAATTTTCCCTTCGTCTGCGCCAATTTGATCCGCGGGACCGAGCTTGCCGCTAACCCGCGCGACGACAAGCTCTATCTCAAGCCCTATGTCATCCTCGACAAGAAGATCAAGGACGGTTCGGGCGCCGAGCAGCCGATCAGGATCGGCATCATCGGCTTCGTGCCGCCGCAGATCATGGTCTGGGATCTCAAGAACCTCGAGGGCAACGTCAAGACGCGCGACATCGTCGAGGCGGCCAAGGCCTGGGTGCCGCAGATGAAGGAGGAGGGCGCCGACATCGTCATTGCGCTGTCGCATTCCGGTATCGACGTGAAGCAGGGCGAGATGATGGAGAACGCCTCGTTCTTCGTCGCCGGTGTCGACGGCATCGATGCGGTGTTCACCGGTCACCAGCATCTGGTGTTCCCCGGCAAGAAGGATTTCCAGTCGCTCGATGGTGTCGACACGCAGAAAGGCACGCTGCAGGGCAAGCCCGCCGTCATGGGCGGCTTCTGGGGCTCGCATATGGGGTTGATCGACTTGATGCTGGAACGCGACGGATCGAAATGGAAGATCGTTTCAGCCACTTCCGAGGCGCGGCCGATCTTCGAACGCGTCGACAACCAGAACAAGCCGACTGTCCCGGACGACAAGCGCATCATCGCGGCCCTCGAACAGGACCACCAGGCGACACTGGCCTATGTGCGCCGCCCTGTCGGCAAGACCTCCGCGCCGCTCTATTCCTATTTCGCGCTGGTCGCCGACGATCCGTCGGTGCAGGTCGTCAGCCAGGCGCAGACCTGGTACCTCAAGGAAATTCTCAAGAACACGCAATGGAAGGACGTGCCGCTGCTGTCGGCCGCCGCTCCCTTCAAGGCCGGCGGGCGCAACGGCGCCGACTACTATACCGACGTGCCGGCAGGCGACATCGCCATCAAGAATGTTGCCGACCTCTACCTCTATCCCAACACCGTGCGTGCGGTCGAAATCACCGGTGCGCAGGTCAAGGAATGGCTGGAAATGTCGGCTGGCATCTTCAACCGGATCGAGCCTGGGAAGGCCGACCAGGCCCTCATCAACACCGATTTTCCGTCCTACAATTTCGACGTCATCGACGGCGTCACCTACAAGATCGATCTGTCGCAGCCGTCGAAATACGATGCCAAGGGCGGGCTGGCCAACGCTGGCGCCAATCGCATCGTCGACCTGAGTTTCGATGGAAAACCAATTGATCCCAAACAGAAATTCGTCATCGCGACCAACAATTACCGGGCTGGTGGCGGCGGCAATTTCCCCGACATCAATGCCTCGAAGATCATCTACGAAGCACCGGACACCAATCGCGATGTCATCGTCCGCTATATCGTCAGCGAGGGCACGATCAATCCGTCGGCGGACGACAACTGGTCGTTCGCACCGCTGCCTGGAGCCAGCGCCGTGTTCGAAACCGGCCCCAAGGCCAAGGATTTTATTGCGCAGGTGAAATCGCCGAAGATCGAGCCGGCGGGCGAGGGCGAGGCAGGATTCGCGAAATACCGCATCCTGCTTTGAAGGGTGACGGCGACCGCGCGGCCATGTCGAGATCGTGCTCGACATCGCTTGGTCAGCGGCAATGAAAATCGAAGAGCGTGTCGATTTACGCCTTGTAGACCACCTGGCGCACGTCGATGTAGCTGGCGCGGAAGCCGGCTTCGCAATAGTGCAGGTAGAACTCCCAGAGCTTCTTGAAGCGGTCGTCGAAGCCGAGCGGAACGATCTTCTCCCATGACGCCCGGAACCGGTGGCGCCATTCGGCGAGCGTGCGCGCGTAGTCGTCGGGAAAGACGCGCTCGCGCAGGTGGGCGAGGCCATGATCCTTGCCCAGTGCCTTCAGGATCGACGGTGTCGGCAGCATGCCGCCTGGGAAGACGTAGCGCTGGATGAAATCCGGCCTTGCGCGATAGGTGTCGTAGGCGGCTTCGTTGATGGTGATGATCTGCAGGCCGGCAGTGCCCCCAGGCCTCAGGCAGGCCTTCATCTTGCCGAAAAACACCGGCCAGTATTTCTCGCCGACCGCCTCGAACATCTCGATCGAGGCGATGCGGTCATAGGTGCCGGCTTCGTCGCGATAATCCTGCAGCTTGATGTCGACCTTGTCGGCAAGGCCAGCCTTGGCGATGCGAGCCGTGGCAAAATCGTGCTGCTCGCGGCTGATCGTCAGCCCGGTCACGCGGCAGCCGATCTCGCGCGCCGCGAATTCGGCGAAGCCGCCCCAGCCGCAGCCGATTTCCAGCACATGGTCCTTCGGACCGATCCCTGTATCCTTCGCCAGAGCGCGATATTTGGCGGCCTGGGCGCCTTCCAGGTCGTTGGCACCGGTCGTGTAGAGCGCCGAAGAATAGGTCATGCTCGGATCGAGCCATTCCTTGTAGAAGGCGTTGCCGAGGTCGTAATGCGCCGAGATATTGCGTTTCGAACCGGTGCGCGTGTTCTGGTTGAACCAGTGGCGGATGCGCTGGACGGTGTTGATCAGCCAACTGGTGCCGCCCGCGATACGCTCGCCGATGACCGAATTGACCACGAACAGCTCCAGGAAGCTGGTCACATCAGGGCTTTCCCAATCGCCGTCCATATAGGATTCGGCAACGCCGATCGTGCCGCCGGAAAAGGCGCGGCCCGGCAAGCGCCAATTCTTCAACACCAGTTCGGCATCTGGGCCAGGTCCCTTGCCGCCGACGAGGACGGCACGGCCGTCCGGCAGCCTGACCTTGAGCGAACCGCGCGGCAGGTTCATCGCCGCCGACAGCACCATGCGCGCTTTCGCCGGCAGACCTTTGACGATCTCGGCGAAATTGAACTCATCGAGCCTGACCGCGTCGCTCAATGCTGCACCAAAAAGTTCCTTTTGTGCCATCTCATGCCCCCTGGATTTCCGCGGTGTCGGGGCAGATTGCCGAGCCACGGTTCTCTTGGACCATTCGCCAGCTTCGAACGCCGCCGCGACCGGTTCGTCGGCGAGCGGGCTCGAATGAAGTGCGCGCCCCCTACCAGAGCTTCAGCGCTTCCCGGTGAATCCGTGCGACAATCTTCCACGTCATGCGGGGAAACTTCAAGGGGCAGGCTGCAAGCGGGGCTGTGCCAAGCAGATTGCTCGCGCCGGCGGGCATCTGTGCCTTTGGACAGCCAAGGCGCAGCGCGTCAAAAAACGCCTATGGCCGCAGAATTCCTTGTGCGATAGATTTAGCCATGCGTTATGTAATCGTCATTGCCGCCATCGCGTTTTTCCTGATCTGGGATGGCATGTACAATCAGGGCCGGTATCTCGACACCACGGTGAGAGAACTTAGCCGCATTGTGCGATATGCTACCGGCAAGGTTTAGCTCCGGCGGCTGCAGCCGCGACATCCTTGTCGATTGACGCCAACGTCCTGCCGTCACAAAAGACCCCAGCACTTTGATCGAGGAGGCGGGGTTGATCCGGCATATCGTTTTCTTCAGCGCGCGGCGAAAAGAGGATGTCGAGGCTGTGCGCACCGGCTTGCTGGCGCTCGGCGACATTCCTCATTCCAGCCTTTTCGAGGTCACCTTGAACACCAAGGTCGATCCACTGTCCAATGAGGTCGACGTGGTCGTCTATGCGGAGTTCGCCGACGACGCCGCGCTGGCCGCCTACAAAGCGCACCCGCTCTATGCGCAGACCACCAGCAAGGTCAAACCAATGCGTGAGCTGCGCTATTCTGCCGATGTCGTCGCGGGGAGCTGATCGAACCTTGCTCCAGGGGGCGCCTTTCGACGTCCGGTGAATTGACGGGCGAACTGGCCGGTATTGCGATCAAGTCTTGAACCGCTTTGCGGAATGATGCACATCGCGCCTGCATGACCAAAACCGCAGCCGCAGGCACTCATCCGCTCGATCATCTGGTGCTTCCGACGCACAGCCTCGATGTGGCGCGAGCCCGGCTCACCGCGCTTGGCTTCGTCGTGGCCCCGACCGGCATCCATCCCTTCGGAACGGAAAACTGCTGTGTTTTCCTGGCCGACGGCACGTATCTCGAACCGCTCGCGGTCGGCGACGAACAGGTGGCGACAAAGGCTATCGCAGACGGCAATGTCTTCGTCACGCGTGATCGCGCCTATCGCGACAGCAACGGCGACGAGGGATTTTCCGCCATTGTTCTAAGCACGGGCAATGCCGACGCCGACCATGCACGCTATGTCGGTGCCGGCATCTCGGCGGGAGACATGCTGGGTTTTTCGCGCGCCTTCACCGACCCGGCCGGCAAAAGCGACATCGCATCGTTCAAGCTCGCCTTCGCGGCCGGAGCCGAAGCCACGGACGCCTTCCTGTTTGCCTGCGAGCGCGTCAACGCGCCTGATGTTGACCGTACGGCTTTGCAGGCCCACGCCAACGGCGCGACCGGAATTGTCGAGATCTTGGCGATCAGCGATGCGCCCGGAAAGCAGCATGGGCTTATTTCCGTGGCGGTGGACGATCCGGCCGCCGACAGGCAGGGCGGCAGGTTTCCCTTGCCGAATGCAGATTTGAGCGTGCTTGACGGCGCGGCTTTCACCGCGCGCTTCGGCCTGCCTGCCGGCGCGCCGACAGATCTACGCTTCGCAGCGGTGGTCTTTTCGGTTGGGAACGCCGATGTGACATCGAGGCTGCTTGCAGCCAATTCCGTCCAACACGATATAGCGGGCAATGATATCGTCGTGCGGCCTGCACCCGGACAGGGCGCGGCCTTCATCTTCCGGGAGATCCCATGAGCAAGCCGCAAGCGTCCAATTCGATGGCGCCCAATTCGTCGGTAACCGTCGGCAATGTCGTCTTCGACAACAAGGCGGCTCTGTCGCTGATCGCCGGCCCTTGTCAGTTTGAATCACGCCAGCACGCCTTCGATATGGCCGGCGCGCTGAAGGAACTGACCGGCAGGCTCGGCATAGGGCTCGTCTACAAGACCAGCTACGACAAGGCCAACCGCACCTCGCTGTCGGCGACGCGCGGTGCCGGTATGGACGCAGCCCTTCCCGTCTTCGACGAGTTGCGCAAGGAATTTTCGCTCCCCGTGCTGACCGATGTCCATACCGAGGAGCAGTGCGCGATCGTCGCGCCGCATGTCGATGTCCTGCAGATTCCGGCTTTCCTGTCGCGCCAGACGGACATGCTGGTCGCCGCCGCCAGGACCGGCAAGGTGATCAATGTGAAGAAGGGGCAGTTCCTCGCCCCCTGGGACATGAAGAACGTCGTCGCCAAGATCACCGGATCCGGCAATGCCAATGTGCTGACCACTGAGCGCGGCGCGTCCTTCGGCTACAACACGCTGGTGTCCGACATGCGCGCTCTGCCCATCATGGCCGAGATCGGCGCGCCGGTGATCTTCGATGCCACGCATTCGGTGCAGCAACCGGGCGGGCAGGGTGGTTCCTCGGGCGGCGAGCGCCGCTTTGTCGAGACGCTGGCCCGCGCGGCAGTCGCTGTCGGCGTTGCCGGCGTGTTCATCGAGACCCATCAGGATCCCGACAACTCGACCTCTTCCGACGGCCCGAACATGCTCCCGTTGAAGGACATGCCGGCCCTGCTCGAGCGGCTGATGGCATTCGACCGCATCGCCAAGGGCCTCTAAGGGCGGACGCATACTCCGCTGACTGCCGGCGCTTGTGGAAGGCACGAGCCGGCTATACGCTTGGCTGGCAAAAGAGCGTTTTGGCAGGAGGAAGCCATGTCCGTCGCCCGCGTCACCGAAATCACATCCTCGTCGAACAAGAGCTTTCAGGACGCCATCGAACAGGGAATTGCGCGCGCATCCAAAACCCTGAAGAACGTCGAGGGCGCCTGGATCCAGGACCAGAAGATCGTCGTCCAAGACGGCAAGATTGTTGCTTATCGCGTCAATATGAAGGTTACCTTCATCCTCGCGGAGTGAACGGTCGACGCCGAAAAAGTCGGGAACCTTCGCCCGCGCCCCTCATTGTCCAAGTATGGTTCGAAACCACAATGAGGAGCACAATCATGGCAACCCAGACAGGTCACACCCAAGCCATCGCCGCTTCGCGGGTCATCGGCACATCGGTCTACAATACCGAAGGCACGAGCATCGGCAGCATCGAGGATGTGATGCTTGACAAGATGACGAACGGCATCATGTTCGCGGTCATCGGTTTTGGCGGCTTCCTCGGTATCGGCGAGAAATATCACGCCATTCCGTGGGCAAGCCTCGACTACGATGAGGACAAAGGCGGGTATGTCGTGCCGTTTTCCAAGGAACAACTCAGGGCGGCACCTGCCTATTCGATCAACGAATTGACCGGGGCGGATGGTGAGGCGGCCCGCGACGAATCCTACAATTATTACAAGGTCACGCCTTACTGGCATTAACAGCAACCACAAAGCGGCCCCCCCCCCCGGGCGGGTCGGGGGTGGATGGTGGGGTGGGGCCGCCGGGTAAGGGGGGCCGCCGCCGCGCGCGGGGCGCGCGGGGGAGGCCCCAGCGCCGGGGGAGGCGCCCGCCG
>NZ_JAMYRE010000027.1:0-81000 GCF_040321265.1 Mesorhizobium sp. M0491 | reverse complement strand
TGGCCTCCAATCCAGCCAGCATCTTGAATCACAAACATCCGGCTTTGGGAATCCTACGATTCTCTCAAAATAGGAATCGCTCTAGGCGATGCCGCCCAAAAGTTCCTCCGCCCTGGAAACAGCGGCCGCCTGATGTGGCTGCAAGGGTTGGCCGGCATAGCTTTCGAAGACAGGCAGGAACGGGTCGTCGATATGCGTCCTGATGCCGGACAGCTGCTCCATCACCGCCAGGCCGCAATAGGGAACGTAGGAGGCCGAATAACCGCCCTCATGCGACATCATCAGGCGCCCGCCGCAGAGGTCGTCCGCCGCCTGCATCAACATCCGCGTCATGTCGCGGTAGCTGCCGCTATGCAGCATCATGCGCCCCAGCGGATCGGCCGCCGAGGCGTCGAAGCCCGACGGCACGACGATGAGATCAGGCTTGTAGCGATTGAGCGCCGGTAGCACGACGCGTTCGAAGACGGACATGTAAGCGCCGTGGCCGCAGCCGGCCGGCAGCGGTACATTGATGTTGTAGCCTTCTCCCTTGCCCTCGCCGCGTTCCTTGTGAAGACCGCTGTCATCCGGATAAAGCCCGTCCTGATGGATCGAGATGGTCAGCACCGACGGGTCCGAATAGAAGGCGGACTGGGTGCCGTTGCCGTGATGAACATCCCAGTCGACGCTGGCGACCCGCTCGAAGCCATGTTTGGCCCGGTTCTTCAGGATAGCGACCGGAACGTTGCCGAACAGGCAAAAGCCCATGCCTTGCCCGCGCTCGGCATGATGGCCGGGCGGTCGTACCAGCGCATAGCCATTGTCGACATCGCCGCTCAACACCGCATCCATCACCGCTGCCGTGCCGCCGGCGGCCAGACAGGCGATTTCGTAGCTGCCATGGCCGAAGGGGGTGAGATAGCTCGCATCGCCGCCGCGCCCGTCACTGAGCAGCTTGATACGGCTGATGTAGTCGCGGTCGTGAAACAGGGCGAGGTCGTCCTCGCTCACCGCGACGGAGGCGATCTTGGACAATTTTTCGGTCAGGCCCGAAACCTCCATCAGATTGCGGAATCTGCGTTTCGTGTCGGCATTCTCCGCATGCTCGCCGGGCTCGATGGTCAGGCTCGGCTGAAAGAACTGCGCGGCATTGCCGGTCTCGTGCCAGAGATAGAGTTCGTGGAAATTCCAGCCTGTCGTCATGTTTTGTTTCCTAGCCCGCCAGGATCATTGACGCGGCGCGTTCGGCGATCATGATCGTCGGCGCGTTGGTGTTGCCCGACACCATTTTCGGAAAGACCGAGGCATCGGCGATGCAAAGCCCGTCCAGCCCATGAACCTTCATCGACGTGGGATCGACGACGGCCATCGCATCTGAACCCATGCGGCAGGTGCTGGTCGGGTGATAGAGCGTCGTGCAGTGGCCGCGTATATAGTCGGCGATCTCGGCGTCGCTCTCGCATTCGGCGCTCGGCGTGATTTCGCCGACGAGCATTTCGGCAAGCGGCGACTGCGCCGCGATGCGCCGGCTGATGCGGATGCCTTCGACCAGCGTGGCGATGTCCGAGCCATCCTCGTCGCTGATGAAGTAACGTGGGTCGATCGCCGGATATTCGATTGGATTGGCCGAGCGCAGGCGAATCTCGCCGCGGCTGTCTGGCCGCTGCAACGTGGTGTGCAGCGTGATGCCGGGCCTGGACGAAAGGAACCGAACATAGTCGCGATGCGGGCTGATGGCGCCGTAAAGCTGCAGGTCCGGCTCGATATCGGGCCGGCTCTTGACGAAGCCGCCCGCCGCCACCCAGGGTGAGGAACGCGGACCGCTGCGCGATGTCTGCCATTCCGCGAAGTCGCGCTGCAGCGTCTCGTCGGTCCAGGCGCCGACGCCGATCTTGTCCTTGGTATAGAAGGTGATCGGAATGTTGATGTGGTCCTGCAGATCCTTGCCCACGCCCGGGAGGTCGTGCACGGGAGCAACGCCGACCTGGGCGAGTTCGTCGGCCGGCCCGATGCCCGAAAGCAGCATCAGCTGGCAACTGCCGATCGAGCCCGAGGACAGCACCACCTCGCTGTCGGCGAAAGCGGTCTCAGGTTCGCCATTGACGAGATAGCGGATGCCCTTGACCCGGCCCTTCTCGACGATCAGGCCCGTCGCCAGCACACCGGTTTTCACGGTCAGGTTGGGTCGTTCCCGCGCCGGGCGCAGATAGGCCTTGCCGGTGCCCCAGCGTTCGCCATTCTTGATGGTGAACTGGAACAGGCCGACGCCTTCCTGCTCGACGCCGTTGAAATCGCGGTTCTGCTTGTAGCCTGCGGCCTTGCAGGCCTCGATCCAGGCAAGCTCGTTGGGATCGACATGTCCGACATTGCCGATATGGAGCGGCCCGTCGGCGCCGTGCAGCGGGTCGTTGCCGAGTTCGGCATTGCTTTCACTGGCCTTGAACACCGGCAGCACGTCAGCCCACGCCCAGCCGGGGCAGCCCATCGCCGCCCAGCCATCATAGTCGGACGGCAGGCCGCGAATATAGATCATGGCGTTCAGCGCGCCGGAGCCGCCGATCATCTTGCCGCGCGGCCAGAACACCCGCCTGCCGCGGCAGCCGGCCTGCGGCTCGGTGTAGTAGCTCCAGTCGACTTGCGTGTTGAACATGGTCGGCCAGTCCGACGGCACGTCCGAGGCGAGCGGCGCCTCGCGCCCGGCCTCGAGCAGCAGCACCTTGCGGGCAGGATCGGCGCTGAGCCGGTTTGCCAGCACGCAGCCGGCCGAGCCGGCGCCCACTATGATCGTATCGAACATCGTCAGTCTCTCACTTTCCGGCCGGGGTCGGGCTTTGCACAATGCTGCTTGCTGCCGGCTTGCTGTCGGGGCTGTCGGGGCTGGCGCGACGGCGCCCGAGCCAGTCGATGAGATCACCAAAACGGCCGACCAGCCCCTTGGGCATCAACACCACCGACAGGGCGATGATCAGGCCGAGCCCGAGCGTGCGGAACTCGCCGCTCTCTCGCATCAATTCGTCAGCCAGCACCAGCACCACCGTCCCGACCAGCGGTCCCCAGAACGTGCCGACGCCGCCGACCACGACGATGGCGATGATGAACATAAGTTGCGACATCGACAGCACACCGGGGCCGATCGCCTGGAAATGCGCGGCATAGAAACCGCCGGCCAGCCCGGTGAAGAAGGCGGAGATGCCGAACACCAGAAGCTGCGCCTGGAAGCGGTTGACGCCGCGGGCCACCGCATAGCCCGGATTGTCCTTCAGCGCCCGGAAGGCAAGGCCGATAGGGCTTTTGACGATCGCGTAGGTGAAGACCATGGTGAGCGCGAACAGCACCGCGATGATGGCGTAATTGCCGACCAGCCACTGCGCCCGGAGCAAGGCCCTGGTGCCGAGGTCGCCGAAGCGGGCAAAGCCGACGGCGCCGCCGGTGAACTGGCGGCAGACGGAGCCGACCATGACGAAACATTCGGTGTCGGTGACGATCAGCAGATACATCGTCTGGGCGATCGCCAGCGTCAGCAGCGCCACATAGACGCCGGTCAGGCGAAGGCAGGCGAGGCCGACGACCAGCGAGAACAGCACGGAGCCCAGCGCGCCCGGCACAAGTGCTGCCCAGACGTTCCAGCCGAAATAGAAGCAGAGCATCGCCGTCGCATAGCCGCCGAACGCAAAGATCGCCATTTGCGCCAGCGAGAAGATGCCCGAGAAGCCGAACAGGAGGTTCCACTGCGAGGCGATCGTCGCATAGAACAGCGCCAGCACGATCTGGCCAAGGATGTAGCGGCTGTCGACCAGGAACGGCAGCGCGATCGCCGCCGCGATCAGCATCAGGCTGATGGCAAGATCAGTCCTGGCCGAGCGAGACATGGAGGAACGGGACATGGGGCGTGTCTCTGTCATGATGCCCCTCACATGCGCCGGATTTCGGCGTGGCCGAAAAGGCCGGACGGCCGCCAGATCAGCACGGCAATGACGACGAACAGCAGCGATGGAAAGCCCCACCTGGCGCCCAAGGCGTACTGAACGAAGGATTCGAGCAACGCCAGCCCAAGTGCTGCTGCGATGGCGCCCGGCAGATTGCCGAGACCGGCGACCACGCACATGATGAAGGCCTTCAGCATCGGGTCGTTGCCGAGTGGCGGCGACAATTGCGTCATCGACGAGACCATGACGCCGCAGATGCCGGCGAGCGCGCCCGACAGCATCAGCACCTGCAGGTAGACGCGGTTGACGGCGACGCCCATGAGCTGCGCCGCGTCGCGGTTCTGCGCCGTCGCCCGGATCGCACGGCCCATCCGCGTGCGGCCGAGCGCCGCCGAGACGACCACCATCATCACGACCACCACCGCGATGATCAGAAGGTTCTGCCAGGGCAGCGTCAGCGGTCCCAGGCGTAAGGCACCGGCGATCGAAACCGGCTGCTTCAGCGGCTGCCCGCCATAGGTCAGGAGGATGGCATTCTCGAGGGCGATGCCGATGCCGACCGTGGCGATCATGACGTTGGCTTCGAATGTCGATTTGTCATTCTGCAGGAGATTGCGAACGATCGCGAAATAGAGGATGGCGCCGGCCAAAGCACCCGCGACGATGGCACCGGCGAAACCGATCGCGACCGGCAGGCCGAGCGAGGTGATCACCGTGAAGGCGACGTAGCCGCCAAGCGTCAGCATCGCCGCATGGGCCATGTTGAGCATGCCCATCGAACCCCAGACCAGCGACAGCCCGACCGTCGCCAGCGCATAGAGCGCGCCCGAGGTGAAGCCGGCGACGAGAATGGCCATGAGAACGTCGGTCATGGCGTCAGCCTCCGAGGTAGGTTGCGAGGAGTTCGTCGCGCGCCATCAGTTCGGCGGGCTTGCCTGACCAGACGATGGCGCCGTCGTCGAGCAGATGCAGGCGGTCGGCGAGGTCCTCGACCCGGGCCGGGTTCTCCTCCACCAGCAGGATCGTGCGCCCAGCCTTGCTCAGTTGCGAAATGACGTCGTAGACCTGATCGATGATCAGTGGCGCGAGGCCAAGCGACGGCTCGTCGATCAAAAGGATGCGCCCGCCCATCATCAGGCCGCGGCCTATGCCGACCATGCGCCGTTCGCCGCCCGACAGGCTCGAGGCGATCTGGTTGCGACGGTCGGCAAGCTTCGGCAGAAGCGCGTAGACCTCGTCCAGCCGACGCGTGATCTCGGCCTTGTCCGGCGCGAGATAGCCGCCCATCAAAAGGTTTTCGAGCACGCTCATCTGCGCGAACAGCATATCGCCCTGCGGCACGTGGGCGACGCCCAGCATCGCCGTCTCATGCGGCTTGCCGGACAGGCGCCGGCCGTCGATGCTGATCTGACCGCCGCGCAGCGGCACCAGGCCGGAAATGGTCTTGAGCAATGTCGACTTGCCATGGCCGTTCGGGCCGACGACGGTGATGAATTCACCGGCGTGAACGGTCAGCGAAATGCCCTTGAGCACGTCGAGTCCGTCATAGCCGCAGACGATGCCGTCGAGTTGCAGGACAGGTGGTTTTGCGGCTGCGCCCGTCATGGCGTTCCCCCCACCGCCGGATTCGTCATGGCGGCTTGCTCATCGAAGAATTTCTTCAGCCGTTTCTGCGTGCCCTGGCCGAGATAGGTTTCGACAACGGTCTGGTCCTCGGCGACCTTGTCCGGCCGGCCTTCGAATATCACCTTGCCATGGTGCATGATGATCACGCGGCTGGAGAGCGCCAGGAGAAAGCGCATGACGTGCTCGATCAGGACGATCGTCAGTCCCTGGTCGCGCAGTTTCAGCACCATCGCCATGATCTGGTCGATCTCGGCGACGTTGAGCCCGCCCACCGGCTCGTCGAGGAAGAGCATTTTCGGCCGGGTGGCGATGGCGCCGGCAATCATCAGCAGCTTGCGGTCGAGCACCGGCAGCCGCGCCACGGTCTCGTCGGCCTTGGCCGCAAGCCCGACGAAGTCCAGCGCTTCGATCGTTGCCTGCCGGACATCCTCGCCGAGGCGGAAGCCGGCCAGCCTTCGCCGCTGCCGGCCGAAATAGGCGGCGATCTCGATGTTTTCGCGAACGGTCAAGCTGTCGAAGGCGGCATTGAGCTGGAAAGTGCGGGCGATGCCGAGTTGGCAGATGCGGTCGGCCGGAAGCGCCGAAATGTCGGTGTCGCCGAAATGCACCCGGCCGCCACTGGCCGGCGTGATCCCTGTCACCACGTCGAAGAAGGTCGTCTTGCCGGCGCCGTTCGGCCCACCAATGCCAACGATCTCGCCCGCATTGACCACCATCGACACGCCGTCGACGGCGGCCAGCGAGCCGAACCGTTTGACCACACTGTCACAAACCAGCATCGGACCGGCGGCCTCAGTCATATTTCTCACCCAATGGAGCCGGTCGGGCAAAGGGCCCGGCCGGTGTCGTTGGTTTCATTTCCGCGTCCGGTCACTTGATCCATGGCGGCAGGATGAAGCTGTCCGTGGCATAGAGCGCCGGCGCGATCAGCTTCGGATCGGTTTTGTAATCCTGATGCTGCAGGAACTGGTGCGGCATGCCAAGCGACGGATCGGCCACCTGCGTCGGATAGCAGAAGGCCGATTGGCCGGCCGGATCGGCCCGGTAGGTGCCGTTGACCCCGCGATAGACCAGGCGCTTCATCGCATTGGCCACCTTGGTGGTCTGCGCCTTGTCCATCGGTTCGCCTGGACCACCGGCGATTGCCGCGGCAAGCGCCCACATCCACAGGCCGTCATAGGTCTGCGATCCCGTGATGTAGGCCGAGTTCGGGCCGAATTTGGCCCGGTAGCTCTCGCGGAACGGCTTGGAGAAGTCGTCCGGCAGGCAGCCGATCACCGTCGAATAGACGACGCCGTTGACCGCCTCGCCGCCGATCTCGCGGAAAGCCGGCAGCGATGGTCCGTACTGCATGTAGATCAGGCTGTTGATCGGCTCGGCGAGGAACTGGACCATGAACTGCGCCAGGTCCTGCGGCAGGAAGTGCGTGACCAGGATCGCCGCCGGCGGGTCCTGGCGGAGTTTCGCCAGCGTTGGTCCCCACTGGTTGGTCGGGAACGGAACGGTCTCGAACAGGCTGACCTCGAAGCCGTATTCGGCGGCCTTGTCGCGGATCGCGTTGGCGATGACGATCGAATATTCGTTGGCAGACGGGATGATGGCGATCTTCTTGTTGGGCGCCTTCCATTTGCCGTCCGCGGCAAGCGTCTTGAGGAAGTTCAGGCAGCCCGGTCCATACCAGAACTCCGGCGGATCGCCCTGGAAGGAGCTGTAATAGCGGGCAGGGTCGGTCTTGAACTTCTCATTGTGCGAAATCAGCGTGTTGTAGTGCATCATGATGACGTCGTTGTCGGCGGCGACGTCCATCTCGATCATGTTGGTGCCGAGATTGTAGCCATTGATGATGACCGGCGCCTCGAAGCGGTCGATCAGGCGCTGCATCGACTGGCTGACGAGGTCGGCGCCCATTTCCTTGGTGTCTTCGATGTGGATCTCGACAGGCCGGCCGAGAATGCCGCCCGCCGCATTGATCTCCTCGGCGGCAAGTTCGAGACCGTTCTTGAACTCGATGCCGTCGGCGGCGGCGATGCCGGACATCGGCAGGGCCGAGCCGACCGGAATGGGCTTGGTGTCCTGGGCGATCGCCGCAGTGTTCATATCGGCAAGAAGCGCGGCACCGGCCGCACCCGCGCCGACCACGCCCTGCAGCATTGCACGTCTGTTCATCATGGCAAAGTTCCCCTTTTGGCGTTGGTTAGAGTCTTTTCTTCATGCGAAATCTTTCACACCAGATCTTTCTGGCGAAACGCGTGGGTCATGGGCACGAAAGCGGCTTCCAGGTCGGCTGCCGCCGAAAGCACGCGGGCATCGTCGCCGCGCGCGCCGATGATCTGGAAGCCGACGGGCAGGCCCGCCTCGGTCATGCCGCAAGGGATGACGCAGGCCGGTTGCTGGCTGAGATTGATCGGGTAGCTGAACGCCGCCCATTCGATCCATCGCGAGAGGCCGCTGCCCAGAGGCACTTCAAGGCCAACGTCGAAGGCTGGAATCGATGTCCCCGGCGAAACGATGAAATCATAGTCGTCTAGCAGCCGGTCCATGGCGGCGCCGAATTCGGCGCGCTCCAACTGTGCGGCGACGAGCGTATGGACGTCGAACGCCGCCCCAGCCTGCGCGATCTCCAGGAAGCCCGGATCGATGCCCGCCCGTTCGCTCGGCGGAACCAGCGCCAGCCGCGCCGCGGCGCCGGTGAACCAGTGATGCTGGAACAGATCGAGGAGATCGCCACCGGGAAGGTCAATCGGCTCGACCGTCGCGCCGAAGGCGTCGAAACACGCCAAGGCGTGGGAGACGACGGCGGCGATCCCGGGATCCAGCGCTCCTGAAGGCGGCTTCGACCAGTAGCCGATCCGGGCGCCCCGCAAAACTTCTTCGATCCGACCAAGCGGCGCCAGCGTTCCCACGCCTTGCTGCCAGTCGCTGATATCGCGGCCGGACATGGCGCCGGCCATGACGGAAAGATCGAGTGCTGTCCGCGCCATCGGTCCGATATGGGCGACGGTTCCGAACGCGCTGGACGGATAGGCGGGCACGCGGCCGAAGGTCGGCTTCAATCCGGCGATGCCGGTGAACGAGGCCGGAATGCGGATCGAGCCCCCGCCATCGGTACCGAGATGGAAGACGCCGGCGCCGGTGGCGGCGGCCACCGCCGCTCCGCCGGAGGAACCGCCGGGGGTCTTTTGCGCATTCCAGGGATTGCGCGTGATGCCGCAGAGGCCGCTGTCGGTAATCGCCTTCCAGCCGAATTCGGGCGTCGTCGTCTGTCCGATGAAGACGGCGCCGGCTCTGCGCAGCAGGGCAACGGCGGGGGCATCCTTGTCATAGGCGGCGGAAGTCGTCGTCCTGCTGCCGTAACGCACGCTCCAGCCCTCGACCCAGACGATGTCCTTCAGCGTCGTCGGTATGCCGTCGGCTTCCGACAGCGGCTCGCCTGCCCGCCAGCGTTTCTCGGAAGCACCTGCGGCCTCGATCGCACCCTTGCGGTCGATCATGGTGAAAGCGTTGAAAAGCGGATTGATCGCTTCGGCGCGATCCAGCGCCGCCAGCGTTACCTCGACGGGCGACAGCGATCCAGCGCGGTAGGCGGCGCTAAGCTCCGCAGCAGCCAGGCGGCACAGAACATCGGCGTCGGCAATGGGAGACAGCCCATTCGGCATGCAGTTCGAACCCCTCACTTCATGGCCGCTCTTGCGGCAGCCTTGTCAGCCCGGGCAATCTGGCGGGTTTTTTCATCACCATAAAATGTATTGTTGTGGGGAACATTCGCTATTTAATGTAACAAAGAGCCATGAATCTGACCATTCGGCAGTTGCGCTATGTCTGCGAAGTCGCCCGCCTTGGCAGCGTGCTGGCGGCCTCCAGATCGCTCTACATCTCGCAATCCTCCATCCTCGGGGCGATCACTCTGGCCGAGGCCGGGATGGGGGCGCGCATTTTCGACAGGCGGCCGGCGCGCGGCGTCTCCATCACGCCGGCCGGCCAACGCTTCGTCGCCGCCGCCCGCATCATGCTGGCGGCGGAAACGGAGTTCAACCGGTCGATCGGAGACCTCAACGGGCGCGTGCCGAAGGTCCTGCGCATCGGCTGCTTCGAGCCGTTCGGCGCGCTGTTCATGCCGGAGATGCTGCGCAGCTATCTCGACAGCGTCGGCGATGTCGAGATCGACCTTGTCGAGGCCGACCAGGTCCAGTTGCAGGAACGGCTTGTCGCCGGCCAGATCGATCTGGCCATTCTCTACGATATCGGTCCAATCGGTATCGACAGCGTCACCCGCATCTGCAAGGTACCGGCGCATGCCGTGCTCAATGCAGACGATCCCCTTGCCGCGCGCGACGGCATCTGGCTGGCGGAACTGGCGGCACGTCCGCTGGTGCTGCTCGACCTGCCGCACACGGCGACCTATCTCCTGACCCTGTTCGACGTGCTGGCGAAACGGCCGGAGGTGCGCTTTCGCACGCGCTCTTACGAAACGGTGCGCTCGGCCGTCGCCTCCGGCTTCGGCATGGCCGTCCTCAACATGCGGCCGATCGGCCGCGCCACCGCCGATGGCGAGGAGATCGTTCGAAGACCAATCCTCGATGAACTGCCGCCACCGACGCTGATCGTCGCCGACATGTACGGTTCGGCAAAGCCACTCTTCGTGCGTGTCTTCATCGACATGTTCCATCGCTTTTTCAGCGCGGTGGGCCCTTCGGGCTTTTCGGTGACGACGCCGGAGCGCGAACCTTTTCTACTGGTCGCCAGGGAGGATGGCTGAGCCGCCCCCTTGGCGTTGCGGACATTTACAGGACTGGCGTTGCAACCGCGCCGGAGGCGCGGGTTCCGGATCGAGATGTTCGAGATCGACGGCCGGCTCGGCGAAGCCTACCGGCGCGACAAATGACGAAGCCGGCGCATAGATTGCATGAGCACTGGCCGTTGCCGCTAAACTGAAGTTTTGGCGCAACCACTCGGTTGCGGGCGCGTTTGTGAGCAAGGGCATCGATTGGAGGGATAGATTCGTCAACAGTTCCAAGCAAAAGCGCCCGAATTACGAAACTCGCTGCGGTGCGCTGGCTCGCGCTGTGGTTATGCTTGGGAACCTGTTCCAGCTGCTCGGGAGCCCAGTCGGCGCTTGATCCGGCCGGAGAGGAAGCGCGCCAGATCGCTGACCTTTTCTGGCCCATGGCCATTGCTGGCGGTTTTATCTGGCTGACGGTCATCGGTCTTCTGGTCCACGCGACGCGTCATGAGCGCACTCCCATAGACGAGCGTATTGCAAGCCGGCTGATTTTCTGGGGCGGGGCAGCCATTCCTTCGCTACTCCTCTTTCTCTTGCTAGGCTATGCGCTTTGGTTGATGCCTGGACTGAGACCTTTCGCACGAGCCGGCGAAGCCAATGGTCTCAGGATCGAAGTGACCGGTGAGCAATTCTGGTGGCGGGTCGCCTACCACCCGGCTGACGGCGGAGTTCCTATTCTTTCCGCCAACGAGATCAGGCTGCCGGTTGGCGAGCGCGTCGAGTTCTTGCTGAAAAGCACCGACGTCATCCATTCCTTCTGGATTCCCGCGCTCGGTGGCAAGATGGACATGATCCCGGGTCGCGTGAATCGGCTCTCGTTGCTGGCTACCAAACCTGGCACCTACCGCGGCCCTTGCGCGGAATATTGCGGGACCTCGCACGCGCTGATGACCTTCACGGCCGTCGCCATGCAGCCCGCTGCCTTCCGGGAATGGCTGGCTGTGCGGGCGAACCCTTCGCCCGGCGCATCCTTGCCCGGACGCGACATATTCCTTCGCAACGGCTGCGGCGCGTGCCACCGCGTTGCGGGCACACAAGCTGAGGGTGGTGTCGGCCCGGATCTCTCGCATATGGGTTCGCGGGGAACGATTGGTGCCGGCGTTTTGCCCACCGACGATGAGGCCGTTCGTAGCTTCATCGCCCATCCGCATTTGATCAAGCCGGGTTCGAAGATGCCCGACTTCAACATGTTGCCCCAACAGGACATCGCCGAAATCGCCTCCTGGCTGAAGGGACTCGAATGACAACCCTCAAAGCCCGCATCAAGCGAAACGCCTTGCCCTCCGCAGAGAAGATCGAGGAAGAACAGCTGCGCCTCGTCTGGAAGACGCCGATCGGCTGGCGTTACTGGACTTCGGTCAACAATACGCAGGTTGGCCTCTGGTACGGGGGTGCGGCCTTTGCCTTCATGCTGTTTGGCGGCGTGCTGGCGCTTCTTGTGCGCACGCAGCTCGCGGTTCCGAGAAACAATTTCCTCTCTGCCGACTTCTATAACCAGGCCTTCACGCTGCACGGCACCGTGATGATGTTCCTGTTTGCCGTGCCCATCTTCGAGGCCGTCGCCATCTTTCTGCTGCCGCCAATGCTCGGTGCGCGTGAACTGCCATTTCCCCGTCTCGGCGCCTTCGGCTTCTGGAGCTTTCTGATCGGCGGTGTCTTCGTTTGCGGTTCGATCTTCTTCGACGCCGCTCCCTCTTCAGGCTGGTTCATGTATCCGCCTCTTGCCACTGACAAGGCATATTCCGGCATTGGTGCCGACATCTGGCTGCTGGGCCTCTCCTTTATCGAAGTCGCCTCCATTGCTGCGGCGGTCGAACTGATCGTCGGCATCATGAAGTGCCGCGCGCCGGGCATGCGCATCAACCTAATGCCACTGTTCGCCTGGTACCTGCTGATCGTCGCGGGCATGATCCTATTCGCTTTTCCGCCGCTGATCGCCGGCGACATCTTGTTTGAGATGCAGCGCATGTTCGACTGGCCGTTCTTCGACCCGACGCGGGGCGGCGACCCACTGCTGTGGCAGCACCTGTTCTGGATCTTCGGGCACCCCGAGGTCTACATCATCTTCTTGCCCGCCATCGCGCTGATGGCGATGATCGTGCCAACCTTTTCGCAACGTCCGATCGTCGGCTATTCCTGGATCGTGCTTGCCGCTGTCGGCACCGGCTTCCTATCGTTCGGCCTCTGGGTCCACCACATGTTCGCGACCGGCCTGCCGCAGATCTCGCTGGCATTCTTCTCGGCCGCCTCGGAAGCGGTCGCGATTCCAACCGGCGTGCAGATCTTCGTCTTCATCGCCACCATGCTGGCCGGACGTGTCATCTTCTCGGTGCCGATGCTGTTCGGCGCCGGCGGGCTCGCTATCTTCGTCATCGGCGGGCTGACCGGCGTGATGGTCGCGCTCGTGCCGTTCGACTGGCAGGCGCACGATACCTATTTTATCGTCGCACATCTGCATTACGTGCTGATCGGTGGAATGCTGTTCCCGCTGGTCGCCGGCGTTTACTATTATTACCCGCTGATCAATGCGCGGATACTCTCGCCCCGTCTCGGGCGCACCGCCTTCTGGCTGATGTTTGCCGGCTTCAACGTCGCCTTCTTTCCGATGCATCTCAGCGGCCTGCGCGGGATGCCGCGCCGCGTCTTCACCTACCCCGAGGGGATCGGTTGGGACTGGCTGAATCTCATCTCCACGATCGGCGCCTATGTTTTCGCGGCAGGGGTGCTGGTGGTTGTCTTCGATGTTGTACGGCCGAAGCATCGCGAACCCCGCAGCGAGCAGAATCCGTGGAAGGCGGGCACGCTCGAATGGCTGAACGAGCCCGAGGAGAACTGGGGCGTTCGATCCATTCCGATCATCGAGAGCCGGTATCCGCTTTGGGACCAGGCGGATCTGATGCAAAAGGTCAATGAGGGCGCCTATTATCTTCGCAGTGCCAAGGAGAATCGCCGCGAGACGCTCATCACCTCGGTGCTCGACGCCCATCCGCTGCAGTGCCAGCGCGTGGCGACATCAACCACGATCACAATAATCTCGGCCGCATTGCTCGGCGGCGTTTTCGTCGCGCTCACCTTCGAACTCTGGATCCTCGCCCTATTGTCGGGCATCGGCACGCTCTCTGCCATTTTGTGGTGGCTCTGGACCGGCACCGGCGAAACCCCGGAAAAGAAGACCAAGGATGTCGGCCTTGGACTGCGCTTGCCGCTCTATGCCTCCGGTCCGGATTCTGTTGGCTGGTGGGCGATGTTCATTACGATGGTTGGCGACGGAACTGCGTTCGCCAGCCTCATCTTCGGCCATTTCTTCTACTGGACCATCCATCCCGACTTCACTCTGGGGCAGCCGGGTCCCGGTATGCGGTGGCCGATGATCGCGCTGTCTCTCTTCGTCGCCGCATGGGTCGCGATGCTTGGTGCGCGCCGACTGAACGCAAGCGGGTGGATCGACGGCGCACGCGTTGCGCTTGTTGCCGCGTTTCTGCTGACGCTTGCTGCCTCTGCAGCCGGTTTTGCCGGGCCCTGGCAGCATGACATGCAGCCGACAGCGCATGTCTATCCGGCGATCGTCTGGATTCTCGTCATCTGGGCGCTTGCTCATGCCGCGGTCGGATCCGTCATGCAGCTCTATTGCCTTGCGCGCAGCCTCGCCGGTCGCCTGACGCGGGAGCACGACATGGAACTGCACAACGTCGCGCTCTACTGGCATTTTATGGCGATCACCGCTGTCATCACCTTCGCCGTCATCGGCCTTTTCCCTGAAGCGATGTGAGACGGTGATGCGCATCATTCCCAAAGAGGTCGAAACGCTCTGGACGCTCTTCACCGCGCCCGTGATCTGGGCCGGACATTTCCTCGCCTGTTACGCACTGGCCGCAATCTGGTGTGCAAAGCGCGGTGACCTCGGTTTCGCTGTCGTCCAGGCTGGCATAGTGGCTATGACGCTGGCGGCACTCGCGATGATCGTCTTGTCCGGGTGGCTCGCCTGGAGGCAGTGGGGCTTCGGCACGAACGACCCGCCGCACGACGATCCCTCAGCGACGGACCGCAACCTCTTCCAGGGGTTTGCCACGCTACTGCTTTGCGGCCTGAGCTTCGTCGCCGTGCTCTACGTGGCGTTGCCGCTGCTCTTCATCGACGGATGCTCCTCATGAGGACGACAAGCCTGTTGCTGGGCTTCGTCACCCTCGCGCTGGTCTGGGCGGGACCGCTGCTCGATGCATGGCGTGGCTCGTTCGCGGCCCACATGCTTGCCCACATGGGCGTCGTCGCGATCGCGGCGCCGCTGATCGCGATCGGTATTGCCAGGACGATACGCTCCGTGGCCACCGCCGCTCCCCTTATCGCCTCTCTCGTCGAACTGATTGTCGTCTGGGGCTGGCATGCGCCGGCTGCGCGCCAGTGGGCCGAGACATCGACCATTGCCACCATGATCGAGCAGGTGTCCTTCCTTGGCGCCGGGCTGTTCCTGTGGCTGACGTGCGTGGCGCCGCGCAATTCCGATGCGCCGGCTAGGGACGCTGCCGGCGCCTTCGCGTTGCTCCTGACCTCCATCCACATGACGTTGCTTGGCGCGCTGCTCTCGCTCGCCTCGCGACCGCTCTATGGCCTCGGCGATGTGACGTGCTTCGGCCTCGTGCTCGGGGCGGGACAGGACCAGGCGCTCGGCGGCATCATCATGTTGATGATCGGCGCTGCCGCTTACCTCGCTGGAGGCGTCTTCCTGCTTGCCAGGCTCCTAGGCGGCAAAACCGAGAGGCTGGCCGGCTGATGCACGTCAACTGGAAACACTTGGCGATAGGCCTGGTGATTTTGCCGGTCGCCGTGCTTTTCGCGACCTGGATCGGCTTCTTCAACGTTGGCGCCTCGACCGGCCACTGGAAGGTGACCGAGTGGTTCCTCCACTTCGCCATGCGCTCGGCCGTACGGACATACGCACTCACGGTCAAGGTGCCGGACGAGCTGCCGCGCTACGCTATTCAGCCGGCTGCCGGCCATTTCGCCCGCGGCTGCGCCATCTGCCACGGCGCGCCCGGCGAACCGCGATCGCCCGCCGTCCTTGCGATGCTGCCGCAGCCGCCGGACCGTGTCGGTAAGGTCGGCGAATGGACGGACGCCGAACTCTTCCGCATCGTCCAGCACGGCGTGCGCTTCACCGGCATGCCGGCCTGGCCGACGCAGCAGCGCGACGATGAAGTCTGGGCGATGGTTGCCTTCCTGCGCGAACTGCCGATGATGGACCAGGCGCGGTGGCGCGACCTTGCTTATGGCAGTAGCGAACCGCCGACTGGCCAAACACGAGGCCTCGAACGCGCACTCGCCGACTGTACCCGCTGCCACGGCACGGATGGGCTCGGCCGGAGCCCCGCAACGCCCGTCTTGGCCTCTCAGCGCGAAACCTATCTTTTTGAAAGTTTGAGAGCCTACGCTGCCGGCCACCGCCAGAGCGGTGTCATGGGAATTTCTGTCACCGCTGTCGACCCTGCACTCCTCGCCGATCTCGCGCGGCATTTTTCCGCGCTGCCTGCGCCTGCAACGTCAACGCAACCGGACCGTGCCCGGATCGCGCGTGCCGATGAGATCGCGCGACGCGGCATTCCGGAGCGCGACGTTCCGGCATGCCTGGGTTGCCACGGTCGTCCGGACCGCAACCCCATCTATCCGGAACTGTCCGGACAGCCCGCCAAATACATTGCGACCCAGCTCGAGCTTTTCCGCGAGGAAAAGCGCGGCGGCACGCGCTTCGCCCATCTGATGCGCAACGCTGCTAAAAACCTCTCGGACGAAGATATTGCCGCACTGGCCGCCTATTTCGCGCAAATGTCGCGTGCCGCCGCAACCGGAACGCCCTGATGGCGTTACGTCACTGTCCCAATCTCGGGAATATCTGATGCGAAAAATTCTCGGCGTTTTACTCGTCATTGTCGCCTTCGTCGTAATCGCGGGGGCGAGCTTGTTCTTCTTCTCGCGCGAACAGGCCACCGTTCCGATCGAGCAGACCTACGGTCCAAACCCGACGCTCGCCGAACCCAATCCGACCTGGATACCCACGGTCCATGTTGCCGAGGCGACCCCTTGGCCCCAAGGCAAGATGCCGGTCGCCGCCCAAGGCTTCGCCGTCAACGAATTCGCTGGCGGCCTCGACCATCCGCGCTGGCTGCACGTGCTGCCCAATGGCGACGTGCTGGTCGCCGAAAGCAACGCGCCGCCAAAACCTGACGAAGGTTTTTCCATACGTGGCTGGTTCATGAACCTGTTCCAGAGCCGGGCTGGCGCCGAGGTGCGGAGCGCCAACCGTATCTCGCTGTTACGCGACGAGAACGGCGATGGCGTGGCTGAGACCAGGACAGCCCTCCTCAGCAGCCTCTTCTCGCGCTTCGGCATGACGCTGCTCGACGGCAAGCTCTATGTCGCCAATGCCGACGCGGTCGTCGCTTTCCCCTATCGCGACGGCACCACCGAGATCACTGCTCCGTCCGAGAAGATCGTCGACCTTCCGGCCGGCCGCAATCACCATTGGACCAAGGACGTCATTGCCAGTCCGGACGGAATGAAGCTCTATGCCACCGTGGGCTCCAACTCCAATGTCGGCGAAAACGGCATGGAGGAGGAAGAAGGCCGCGCCGCCGTGCACGAAATCGACCTCGCGACGCGGCAGACGCGGCTCTTTGCGTCGGGTCTGCGCAACCCGAACGGCCTCTCCTGGAACCCTGAAAGCGGGGAACTCTGGGCGGTCGTCAACGAGCGGGACGAGATCGGCAGCGACCTCGTTCCCGACTACATGACATCGGTCAGGGATGGCGCCTTCTACGGCTGGCCCCACAGCTATTTCGGCCAACACATCGATGTCAGGGCGCAGCCACCGCGTCCGGACCTCGTCGGCAAGGCGATCGTGCCCGACTACGCACTCGGGGCGCACACCGGGTCGCTTGGGCTCACCTTCAACACCGCCGACCTGTTCGGCCCGCACATGAAGAATGGCGCCTTTGTCGGCCAGCATGGTTCATGGAATCGCATGCCGCGAAGCGGCTACAAGGTGATCTTCGTGCCGTTTGCCGACGGCAAGCCGTCGGGGCCGCCACAGGACGTGCTCACCGGATTTCTGAGCAACGATGACAAGGCATTCGGCCGTCCGGTTGGCGTCGCCATCGACCGAACTGGCGCATTGCTGATCGCGGATGATGTGGGCAACAAGATTTGGCGGGTTATCCCGGCGGCCGACTAGGCCGGCGCGTTGCTTCGGCGCGTGGAAGGGTTGGGCTCATGGGCCAAAACGACCGAGGAGCCGAGCGGATCGTCACCATTTTTGGCGAAACAGGGTTTCTCGGGGGACGATCGAGATGCCGATGGCGCTCGGTCTGGTTGGCGGCGCCACCAGACGCGTCCGCTGGCCCACATCGCGCTCGAGATCCTCGGGGTGATGGCCGAGGCGGCGGTGACTGTCGGCCTGGCACAGAACATGGCGGCGATTCCGGCGCTGGCCAACTTATCCTGAATGAGGGTGCGAAAAGAATGCATGGCTCCAAGTTAGCTGCGGTTTGCGCGCCCAAGGCTGGTTTGATCAACTGCACACCAGGACCGTGACGATAATTGAAACCGTCGAGAGCTCCGGCCCTTGGGCCAAACGGCCACATAAGTTTATTCGTTTTTGACCAATACGCGTCGGCGGATTCCTGTAATCTTCAGAAAAACACCGGGCTAACCGGGGCCAATCAGAAAGGTCGGGGAATGAAATACGTCGTCGATACGATCGGCGGTCCCACAGGCGGTGATGCCTGGCAAGCCGCTGTTACCGAAGCCTATTTTCCGCTCGACACCGAGTATCGGAACCGTCGTGAATTTTCAGGCACGCTGGAAACCTTCTCGCTTGGGCTCGTCAGCGTGTCTAAAATGCGCTGCGATGCCGTAAGCTATCGCCGCCATCGCCGCCACTTCCTCAACGAACGTGACGCCAGCCTGCTCATCACCATCCCGGAGATGTCGGAGGTGAATTTCTCGCAAGGGTCGAGGACCGTCAATTGCGGTCCGGGGGGCTTCCTCGTTGAGAGGGGAGATGCGCCTTACGAATTCTGGCACGGTAAGCCAAACGCGCTGTGGGTCCTGAAGGTGCCGTCGTCGAGCGTTCGGGCGCGGATCGGGTCTGCCGAACGGCTCAGTGCGCTCAGTTTCGACGCAACCCAAGGCGTCGCCGCGCTCTTCCTTGACACGGTGCGAACCACGATCGGCCATGTCGATGAGATCACTGAAGTCGCTCGTGAGATGATGGGCAGGCACATCCTGGAAATGCTGTGCCTGTCGATCGTGAGCGACGATCGCGTGCTGGACAGCAGCATCTCGTCGATCCGGGCCGGCCATTTGCATCGTGCCGAGCAGTATATTCGCGACAATCTGAAGAATTCCGGCCTCGGCCCGCAGGCGGTGGCCGATGCCTGCGGGATTTCCCTGCGTTACCTGCAGGTTCTTTTTCAGGACAGCAACCAGTCGATCAACGGCTTCATCCGCGACGCCCGGCTTGAACTTTGCTCCGAGGAACTGATGTCGGTGACCAACATCAGCAGCGTTGCCGAGATTGCTTACCGCTGGGGCTTTGCCGACCAGTCTCAATTCTGCAAGCACTACCGGACGCGGTTCGGTTGCGCACCGACTGATACCCGTCGCGAAGCAGCGAACCGGGCAGGCCGCGCTTCGACCTCAAGAGAGCGGCACTAGACCCGGCGAAATCCGGGCCAATTCCCATAATCTATTGCGACGCCGCCCCGGCAAGGGCGGCGAAAGCCGGGCCTTGCCCGCAAATATCCCGCGAAGGAACTGTCATGAGCAGAATAAGAGTTGCCGTCGATGTCGGAGGGACTTTCACCGACATTTGCATCATGGACGAAGATAGCGGCGCGATCCGCATCGAGAAGACCGCCTCCACGCCTGACGATCCCATGCAGGCGATCATGAATGGCGTGGAGCAGGGCCGCATCGATCTTTCGGAGGTGACGCTGTTCTCTCATGGTACGACGGTCGCCACCAATGCGCTGATCACCCGCCGCCTGCCACGCACCGCAATGGTCTGCACCGAGGGTTTCCGTGATGTTGTCGAGATCCGCCGCGCCAACAAGGAAGACCTCTGGGACACCTACAAGGATGTCGCCAAGCCCTATATCCCGCGCCGCGACCGGCTGACGGTCCGGGAACGGGTCAGTGCCGAGGGCACGATCCTGGAAGCACTGGACGAAGAGGCCGCTCACCGCGTCGCGGAAATTCTCGTGAAACGGCAGGTCAAGTCCATCGCCGTCTGCTTCATGAACTCCTATGTCAACGGCGCCAATGAGCGCCGCATGCGTGAGATTCTGAAGGAGGCCATGCCGGATCTGCCGGTTTCGATCTCCTCGGAGGTGATGCCGGAAATCTTCGAGCACGAGCGTTTTTCCACCACCATGGCCAACGCCGTCTGCGCCCCGGTCGTCGTCGACTACGTGTCGCGTCTCGGAGAAAAGCTTGCCGCGGCCGGATACAAGCGAGATCTCCTGTTGCTGCACAGCGGTGGCGGGGTCATGACACCCGCAAGCGTCAGGGATTTCTCAGCCCGGCTCGCAGGATCGGGCATCGCCGCCGGTGCGATCGCAAGCCGCTTCATCGGAAATCTCTGTGGCTTCCAGAACTCGATCGGCTTCGACATGGGCGGCACCAGCACCGACGTCTCGCTCGCATGGAACGGGGAGTCGCGCATCACAAAAGACTGGTACATCGAATTCGGATATCCGATCCGCTTCCCCTCCATCGAGGTGCTGACCATCGGCGCGGGCGGCGGTTCGTTGGCATGGCAGGACGAGGGCGGCAGCTTGCGCAACGGACCGCAGTCCGCCGGCGCCTTTCCGGGCCCGGCCTGTTACAAGAATGGCAACCGCACCGCCACCAACACTGATGCCAATGTCGTGCTCGGTCGTCTCGGCACCAGCCTTGCGGGCGGCAAGATCACGCTCGACCCCGCTCTGGCCGCCCAGGCGGTTCAGGAGACGGTGGCGGAACCCTTCGGCATGGAACTCCACCAGGCGGCTGAGGCGATCATCGCCGTCGCCAACGCCAATATGGGCAATGCCGTCCGGCTTCTCTCCATCAGCCGGGGCTATGACCCACGAGACTTTGCGCTCGTCGCATTCGGCGGTGCAGGCGCTTTGCACGGAGCGGCCGTGGCGAAGGAGCTTTCGATTCCAACCGTGATCGTGCCGCCCAATCCTGGCGTCACCTCCGCGCTCGGTTGCCTTCTCGTCGACGTGCAGCATGATTTCTCCGAAAGCTTCATGGCCGATGCTTCGACGGTCTCGCCCGCCGAGATGCAGACGGCCTTTGTTCTGATGGAAGAACAGGCGGTTGAGCGCCTGACCCATGAGGGCGTGGCGCGCGAAGACATGGCGCTGCAGCGTACGGTCGAGATGATGTACCAGGGCCAGTGGCGCTCGCTCGCGGTGTCAGCCCCGGCGCGGATCGAGAGCATCTGCTCGCTGATAGAGGCATTCCACAACGAGCACGAACGCGAGTTCAACTACCGCCGCGAAGAGGCGCCGGTGTCGATCTTCCGCATCGCGGTCAAGGCGATCGGCATCGTACCGAAAGCCGAGATGCCGCGGCATGAAGTCTTGCCGCACAAGCCACAGCCGGTCGGCCGCCGCGGCGTCTGGTTCGACGGCGTATCTCATGATGCGGCTGTCTATGAACGCGACCAACTCAGCGCCGGCGCTGCCTTTGCGGGACCCGCCATCGTCGAACAGTTCGATTCCACCACCGTGGTTCCGCCGGGAATGAGCGCCACCGTCGACGACTTCCTGAACATTCTCATCGTGACGAAAGGCTGAGACATGACAAAGCTGATTGAAACGAGCCCTGGCCTCGATCCGGTAACGTTCGAGGTGCTGAAAAACTCCTTCATCACCACCGTCGACCAGATGGCCGAACAGATGCTTCGCACCTGCTATTCCTTCGTCATCTACAACCGAGACTTTTCGAACGCCCTGCACGACGCCGATGGCAACTCCGTTGCCCAGGGCAACTACGACATCGCGGTCCATGTCGGCACACTGCACAACACATGCAAGGAGGTGATCCGGGTCTTCGAAGGCGATATGGCACCCGGTGACGTCTACGCAATCAACGATCCCTATGCCGGCGGTACGCATTTCAGCGATGTTCGGCTCGTCCGACCGATCTTCGATGAAGACAAACTGATCGGCTTCTCCCAGTCGAACGGACACTGGTCGGATCTCGGCGGCTCGGTGCCGGGTTCCTTCGACGTCACCGCCCGCGACATGTTTCGCGAAGGCCTACGGATCACGCCGTTGCGCCTTTTCCAGCGCGGCCGCTTCTGCTCCGACGTCGCCAACATGATCGCGGCCAACACGCGCGATCCCGCGTCGATCATTGGCGACATCCATTCCCAGGCGCAGGCGACGCAGGCCGCCGAGCGCGAACTGTTGCGGCTGGTCAAGAAGTACGGACGCGGCCAGGTCATGCGCGGGATGGAGGAGGTTCAGGACTACGTCGAACGTGCCGTGCGAAAGCGTCTCGCGGAGCTGCCCGACGGCACTTGGGAGACGGTCGACTACATCGACCGGGATCTCGGTGCCGGCGAAGGCATGATCCCGATCCGCATCAAGATGACGATCAAGGGCGACACGATCCACTACGACTTTACGGGAAGCCATTCGACCATTGCCTCGATGTACAATTCCGCCCCGGGCGCGACCTTCTCGGCCGTGGTCGCCGGCATGAAAACCTTCTTTCCGGACCTCCCGCTCAACAGCGGATTTTACCGGATGATCGAGGTGACTGCGCCAAAGAACAGCATCGTCAGTGCGGAATGGCCGGTGGCGGTGACCGGGTTCCTGATGCCGTTCGAAAAGATCATGAACGCGATCTTCGAGATGTGGTCGAAGATCATGCCCGAACGCGCTATCGCCTGCGCCTTCAACCTCGAATATCTGCTGGCCGGGGGACGGGACGCGCGCAAACCCGAAAAGCCGATCTTCATGTTCTACGAATGGCTGCCGGGCGGTTGGGGCGGGCGCAACGGCAAGGATGGTGCCGATGTCACCACCGCCTGCTTCGGAACCGGGTTGATGTCGCAACCGAACGAAGGCAACGAACGGGTGAATCCGACTCGGACGGTCGAGTTCCAGATCAAGCAGGATTCAGCCGGGCCTGGCAAATGGCGGGGCGGCGTCGGCGTGCAGAAGACCTCCTTGCTGCTTGAGGCTGAAAATGCCGTCATGTCCTATATTTGCGACCGCGAGCGCGCTGTCGTCTGGGGTGTCGAAGGAGGCCTGCCGTCGATGCCCCACGGCTTGACCATGAAGCGCGCCGGAGAAGAGACCGAGATCTGGCTCGGCTCCGTATTCTCCGATTACTCCGTCCACACAGGCGACCAGTTCGCTCGTCCGACGGCCGGCGGCGGCGGTTTCGGCGATCCACTGCAGCGCGAGCCCCGCAAGGTGATGGAGGACGTGATCGACGACTACGTGTCTCTGGAGCGCGCCAAGACTGACTACGGCGTGGTGATCCGCGAAATCGACCGCGACCTGTGCCAGTACGAAATCGACGGGACGGCAACCGAAGCCTGCCGTGCCGACATCCGGGCGAAACGGAAGGACTGGGCACGCATGGATCCTGAGGAGGTCGCGCGCAAATATCGCTCCGGCGAGATCGATACGCTCGATGCGGTTCGGCACTATGCCGTGATCCTCGACTGGGAGACTGGCGAACTCCTCCCCAAAACCACCGCCCAGTTCCGTGAGAGCTTTGAGAAACGCACGGTCGCTCACTGGGCCTGAGCGCCAAAGAGCACGCCGCAGAGTTATCTGTTTTTTCGATACGCTACTCAAAGAATTACTATTTCACAGGAGCCTAAAGCTGGAGCAACAATGCTGCAGCGCCGCGAAAGTTGGCTGCTTCCGAGGGGTATGACAGATGGCACCAAGCGTGGAACGATCGTTCACCGCAGCCAGCACACTTGAAGAGGCAATGGCCGCACGCCGGCAAGGCGCGGCGGTGCTTGCCGGCGGCACCTGGATGATGCGTGATCCACGGCGCGGGGTCGACCTTCCCGAGGCGGTGGTCGCACTCCACCGAATACCCGCCTTGTCCAAGGTCGAAATCGAACCGGACCATGTCGTGATCGGCGCAGCCGTTACCCATGCAGTCCTTGGCCGCGCGTTGCACGGGGCAGTGGGCTTCGAAGGTCTGGTTGCCGCGGCGGAGAATGCGGCCAATCCCGGCATCCGAAAGGTCGCCACCGTGGGCGGCAACCTTTGTGCCCTCGACTTTGCCGCCGCCGATCTCGCCCCTGCGCTTCTCGTCTGTGAGGCGGCGGTGGAACTGGAGACGTTCGAAGGCCCAAAACTTCTCGGTATTTCAGATTTCCTCAAAGACAGGCATGCGCTGCTGGCCGAAGCGATTGTGACGAGAATTCATCTGCGCCGCGACCTTGTCGCAAGTGCTCATATCCGCCTGCCGCTTCGGAAAGCCGGCGACTATCCGGTCGCCATCGTCTCGCTTGCGGTAGACAAAGACAAACGATGTCGCATCGCCGTCGGCTCGGTGGAGCCGGTAGCGCGGCGCTGGACGGCGCTCGAACAGGCCATGAGGGCAGGCCCGGCCTATGCGCTCGATCCGGAACGCACCGCCGAGCTTGCACTGGAGCACAATGATTTTCAGGGCCGCGGCGGTAAGGAGGCGGAGGGTTGGTACCGGCGCCAGGTTCTTCCGCCGCTGGTCAAACGCGGTGTTGCCGCACTTCTCAAGACTGGGGGCCTGGCATGACCGTGACATTCCAGCTGAATGGCGAGGACTGCCGCTTTGATGGCGATCCGATGACGCCGCTCGTCGACATCTTGCGGCAGGAACGATTCCTGACGGGGACCAAAGCCGTGTGCCGCGAAGGCTTTTGCGGCGCGTGCACGGTGCATGTCGATGACGAAGCGGTGCCGTCCTGCCTGAAGCCGGTTGGACTGGTCCAGGGATGCGCGGTGACGACCATCGAGGGATTGAGTTTCGGAAGCCAGGCGCTGCACCCGCTCCAGGCCAATTTCGAGGCGGTCGATGCCGTGCAATGCGGCATGTGTTTTCCAGGAATGGTCATGAGCCTTTCGGCGTTCGTGCGTGACAATCCGCATGCGAGCCGTCCCGAAATCAAGGCCGCGATGGCCGGCAACATCTGCCGCTGCACGGGATATGAGCGGATCGTCGACGCCGTGGCCGACTGCCTTGACCAAGCGCGGAAGGCTGGCCAGTTGGTGGGAGGCATACATGTCTGAGCTGTCCGCCACGGTGATGAATCTTCCCCGCCGCGATGCGCAGGACAAGCTGCGCGGGCGGACAAAATACACCAACGACCGGATTCGCCCCGACATGCTGCATGCCGTGCTGCTGCGGTCGACCGTTCCCGCGGGGCGTATCCGCAAGCTCGACGTTTCGGCGGCACTTCGCTGTCCTGGTGTGCGCGCGGTGGCGACCGGCGCCGACGCGCCAGGGCTCTACGGCATCGGCATTGCCGACCATCCGCTCCTGGCCATCGACACGATCCGCTATCACGGTGAACCAATCGCCGTCGTCGCCGCCGAGACGGAGAAGCAGGCGCGGGCGGCACTTGCCGCCATCATGCTCGAGGTCGAGCCGCTGGCACCGGTGCTCACCATGGCCGACGCGCTCCAGCCCGGCGCCCGTCTCGTCCATGAGGGCTGGCGCGGCTACGAGGTGATCACCGAGGGCGGTGCACGTGCCGGCAACATCGCATGGGAGGCAAAATCCAGCCGCGGTGACGTCGATGCGGCCTTCGCCCGTCCCGACATACGCATTGTCGAGAGCAGCTTTACCGTCGGCCGGCAGAGCCATGTGCCCTTCGAACCGCGCGTTGCCATCGGCTCCTGGGAGGACGGCCGTGCTCACATACAGACCTCGACGCAGGTGCCTTGGACCGTGCGCAACGTCACCGGAAGGGTCATGCAGCTTCCGCCCGGGCGTGTGCGGGTCACTGTACCCCCTGTCGGCGGCGGGTTCGGCCTGAAATTCGATGCATCCATCGAGCCTATCACTGCAGTTCTGGCGCGGATGACCGGGCGCACGGTGGTCCTGGAAAATACCCGGCAGGAAGAGATGGCAACCTGCCTCTGCCGCGAGAATGCGGAAATCCGCATCCGGTCCGCTGTCACTGCCGAAGGATACATCGCCGGGCGCGAGGCGGTCGTGCTGATGGACTGCGGTGCGTATGGAGGCGAACAGGTTTTTCTGACGACGATGACGGCGCACACGCTGGGCGGCAATTACAGGGTTGGCGCAACGCGGCTCGTCAGCCGCGCCGTATACACCAACACACCACCCAACGGTGCTTTCCGGGCTTGCAACGGCGTCTACAACACATTCGCTTTGGAGCGACACACCGACGAAATCTGTGATGCGCTAGGCTTCGACCCGATGGAGTTCCGGAAGAAAAATGTCCTGGGAGATGGTGATCTCGGTGCCACGGGCCAGGTTTTCGAGGCCGACGTGCTGGGTCCGATGCTCGATCGCATGGAGACACTGCGCGCCAGTACCGGTACATCAGAGGCCGAGGCCGACGGCAGGCTCTATGGTATTGCAACCACGGTCGGCACATGGTTCGTTTTCGTCGGGCCTTCGGCGGCGACGGTGAATTTGAACGCCGACGGCAGTGCAACACTGGTCACGTCGGGTGTGGAGATCGGATCTGGCACGATGGTGCAATCCCTGCCGCAAATCGTGGCCGGGCAACTCGGCCTCGCTCCCGACCAGGTGATCGTGCGCGAAGCCGACACCGATGCCGCCGGTCTCGATGTCGGCGTTGGCGGCGGACGAACCACCGTGTCCATCGGCGCGGCAAGTGTGGCTGCCTGCGCGGAAGTGCGGGAAAAGCTGCTGCGGACCGCCGGCGAGATGCTCCAGACCCGACCGGAAGACTTGGTGCTGCGGGATGGTCGTGTCGAGATCGCGGGACGTCCCGGCTCCGGCATATCGATCCCCGCTGTCGTCGCCCATGCGCAGGCAACCACCGGCCCGGTCACCGGAAGCGGAGCCTTTACCGCCAGGAACACTCCGGCAATGTCCGGCTGCGCGATGGGGCACTTCATCGATGCGCTCGACATCCCCGTCTTCGTTGTCCACGAGGCCGAGGTGGCGGTTGATCCGGACACCGGTCATGTCGAGGTGCTGGCCTATCGCGTGGTGCAGGATGTCGGCCGCGCACTCAACCCGCGCGCGGTCATGGGCCAGATACAGGGTGGTGTCGTGCAGGGTCTCGGCTACGCCCTGCATGAGGAGGTGACGATCACCGCTGACGGACGTATCGCGCAGGACGATTTCGAGACCTATCGCCTGCCGCTGGCGCAGGACGTGGTTCCGGTCGCCGCCGACCTCTACGAGGGCGCTCCGTCGATGGGGCCTCTAGGCACCAAGGGCGCGGGCGAGGTCCCGATCCTGGCCGTGGGCGCGGCGATCGGCTGCGCTGTGGCACGCGCTATCGGCAAGCCGGTGCGGCAGCTGCCACTGACGCCGCCGCGCGTGCTTCGACTGCTGCACGAGCGCGAACCGCCGCCGGAATTCCCCCACATCGCCCACGGCTGGGCGTCGAACACTCTGGGCTGAGGCAAGCAAACCATGGTCACCCTGAACTGCGACATGGGGGAAAGTTACGGCAACTGGCGTTTCGGCGACGATGCCGGCATCATGCCCCACATCGATTGCGCCAACATCGCATGCGGCTTCCACGCCTCCGATCCATGGACGATGCTGAAGACCGTGCGGCTCGCGCTTTCGCACGGAAAGCAGGTTGGCGCGCATCCGTCCCTTCCCGATCGCGAGGGGTTCGGCCGGCGCGAGATGAAACTTCAGCCCGAGGAACTGACAGCCGCCTTCCTCTACCAAATCGGTGCGCTGACAGGAATGCTGGCCGCCGAGGGCGGGCAGCTCAGCCATGTCAAGCCGCATGGCATCATCTACGGCATGGCCGCGCACGACGTGGACACTGCCCGGGCGATTGCCGCGGCGGTCAAGCCGTTCGGCGTCCCTCTCTTCGGCCTGGCGGGAACCTGTCACGAGACGGCGGCAGCCGAACTCGGCGTCGCCTTCGTGGGCGAGTTCTTTCCCGATCTTGCCTACGCTCCCGGCGGCAGCCTGATCATTCCGCGCGTCCAGTCGGCCATCGACCTGACGCTTGCCGAGCACCGCATGGTGGGGGCGCTTACCCGACGCGAACTCGTCACGACAGACGGTACGATCCGCCCGGTCGACTTCGACACCGTCTGCATCCACTCCGATCCTCCGAATGCGCGCGACGTCGCCGCGCTGATGCGGCGGATCATCGACACCCATTCCAACAGCCTGCCATGATTCATTTCCCGAATCGTGAAAGCTACACGCATGGGATCGAGGACTATCTTGCACTCACCGCCCGAACCATTTCCCCAAGCCGCTGAGGACTTCCATGGATGCGCTTTCCAACTCTCTCGCCGCCGCCGACATCGCCACCTCCATGCACCCCTACACAAACCTGCGTCAGCACGAGGAAACCGGGCCGCTGATCATCAGCCGCGGTGACGGCATCCGTGTGTATGACGAACGCGGCAAGGAATACATCGAAGGGCTCGCCGGGCTGTGGTCGGTGGGCGTCGGCTTTTCGGAAAAGCGGTTGGCCGACGCTGCCTACCAGCAAATGCTGAAGCTGCCCTACTACCACACCTTCTCCTCCAAGGCGCATGAGCCATCCATCCGGCTCGCTGAGAAACTCGTGGAGATGACGCCGGAAAACCTGACGCGTGTCTTCTTCACGTCGTCGGGCTCGGAAGCCAACGACACCATCGTCAAGATGATGTGGTTCATGAACAACGCGCTGGGCCGGCCAAAAAAGAAGAAATTCCTGGCACGGACCAAGGGCTATCACGGCATCACCGTCGCCTCCGGCAGCCTGACGGGCCTGCCGGTCAACCATCGCGACTTCGATCTGCCGGCGATTCCCGTTCGCCATTTGACCTGCCCGCACTTCTATCGCTTCGGCATGGAAGGCGAAGACGAAGCCGCCTTCACGGCGCGTCTGCTCGCCGAGCTGGAAGCGGCGATCGCGGAAGAAGGGGCTGACACCATTGCAGCCTTTATAGGAGAGCCGCTCATGGCAGCCGGCGGCGTTCTGCCGCCGCCGGTCGGGTACTGGGAAGGCGTGGAGAAAATCTGCCGGGCAAATGATATCATCCTGATAGCAGACGAGGTGATCTGTGGTTTCGGGCGGCTTGGTACGCCTTTCGGCGCTCAGAAATACGGCTTCACGCCTGATATCATGACGGTCTCCAAGCAAATCACGTCGTCTTATATGCCGCTTGCCGCCGTCATTTTCTCCGATGCGATCTATCAGGCGATCGCCGACAACACCGCAACGATCGGCAATTTCGGCCACGGCTTCACGGCGTCGGGTCATCCGGTCGCGACGGCGGTGGGTCTCGAAAACCTCGCCATCTTCGAGGAGCGGGACTTGATCGGAAACGCGGCCCGCCTTGAGACGTCGTTCCAGGCCGGCATCCGCTCGTTCGCCGATCACCCGCTTGTCGGCGAAGCGCGGGGCACCGGTCTTATCGGCGCCGTGGAGCTGGTGGCAGACAAGGCGACGAAACGCCCCTTCGGCAAGGTTGGGCGCGCAGGGAGTATCGCAGCGGGAATCGGCCACGAGGAAGGCCTCATCTTCCGCGCCATCGGCGACCAGCTCGCGCTCTGTCCGCCGATGATCTCGACAGAAGACGATGTGAAGGAAATCATGGCGCGCATGGGCCGGACGCTTGAGCGCCTGACCGGTGCGGTTGCCAAGGAGGGGCTTGAATGACCCGCATGAAAGCCGAACCGGTCGTCCATATCGACGACGAACGCTTTCGGGTCACCGAATGGCGCTTTGCCACCGGGGCCGAGACCGGCTGGCACATCCATGGCCATGACTACGTCATCGTGCCGCTTACGGACGGCAAGCTCGGTCTCGAAGGCCCCGACGGCGCGCAGTCGCAAGCCGCTCTCACTCAAGGGGTGCCCTACTCGCGGCGGACGGGTGTGGCCCACAATGTCATCAATGCCGGCGATGCGCCGCTCGCCTTTCTCGAGGTCGAGGTCGTTGAGGCTGGCGATCTCGCAGCCAGGCGGCTCGCCGTGCTCGACCGGTTCCTCGCGGCCTGGAACGCTCGCGACGTGGGCGCGCTGATGGACTGCATGGTTGAGAATTGCGCTTTCCACGGCTCGGCCGGCCCCGATGCCGAAGGGCGCAAGCATGTGGGGCGTGACGCAGTGCGCGTCGCCTATGCAGCGCTGTTCGATGCCTTCCCGAAAGCCGCGTGGATCAGGGGACGGCACATCGTGACGGGCGACACCGGGCTTTCATCATGGCGCTTCGTCGGCACCACGGCAGCGGGGCAGCAAATCGAAGTCGACGGCTGCGATATCTTCGCTTTCTCGGGGGAGCTCATAGCGCTCAAGGATTCCTACCGCAAAGCGCGAGGGTAGCGAAAATCTGGATTCATCGGGCGACAAGGGCGGTCCAAACGGGCCGCCCTCGGTTTTTGCTCAAAGGCAATATCCTCAAAAGACGAAAGGCCCGGTCATCCCAAAGGAACAGGGCCTTCCGCATATGAAGGGCCGGGCTTACCCGGCCCATCTTCTCCTACTTGAGCAAGGCTTCCATCGGTACCGGCTCGGAAATCGTCCAGTTGCCTACAACACCCGGCTTGCCGGCCTTGGTCTCGACGATCAGGTACCGCGTCTGGTTCTGGTGATGCAGTTCCGGCGTGAAGGTACGAGGCCCGAACAGTGTCGGCTCATTCTTCATCTTTTCCAGTTCCGCGACGACCGCGTCGGCATCGGCCGTGCCTGCACGCTCCACCGCCTTGGCCCAGACGTCGACCATGACGTAACCCGGAAAGACATACTGGCTCGAGGGATCGGCGCCTGTCTTCTGCTTGTAGGTGGCATTGAACTTCAGCACGGCCGGATTGGGATCGTCGCCATAGATCGATCCCTGAACGGGGACGTAGAAGTTCGTCAGATCGGGCACAGCCGAGAGCCAATAGCTACCGTCGACGCCCGATCCATTCAGGATCATGGAATTGATACCCGCGGCGCGAAGCTGCTTGATGGCCGAGACGGCGCCCGGCATCATCGTGCAAAGCATGATCGCATCCGGCTCCTTCGGCAGAGACTTGATGCGGGTGATCTGCGCGGCGATGGAGGCATCCTCGTTCTTGAAGGTGTCTTCACCGACAAGCTTCGCGCCCTGGGCTTCGAGCTTCGGCATCATCCAGTCGAAGCCGTCGCAGATGCCCTTGTTGTAGGCCGTCCAGGTATCGAGCAGACGGTAGAAGTCCTTTGCGCCCTTTTCCTTGAATGCCCACTCGGCCATGGTCGCTCCCTGCACGGCCGCCAGCACCGACGCGGAGAAGCTGTGCGGGCCGACACCCTGGATGCCGGCCTTGACCGATTCCGCGCACAGGAAGAAGGAGATACGGCCTGCGTCCTCGGCCGCGAGCGCAGCCGGCGATCCGAAGTCGTAGTCGCAGGACACGACCACGAGATCCGCACCCTGGTCGAGCACGGAGAGGCCAGCCTTGGCGCCTTCGGCCCGGTCGGACTTGGTGTCGGCCTTGACGACCTTGATCTGCTTTCCAAGCAGACCGCCAGCCGCATTGATCTCGTCGATGCGGATCAAAGCCGCCTCCTGGGCAGGCTTGTCATAGGCTTCCATGAAGCCCGACTCCGCAGTGGCGAAGCCGATGACGATAGTCTTGTCATCGGCCAGGGCCGGGTATGCGATGGACATCGAGGCCAGAGCGGTTGCGACAATTCTCATTTTGTATGCCATGCACGTCTCCTTTTTTGTTTTCCGGTCGGGCTTGTGCCGCCGGTCACTTGTTGCGACTGCTGCGAGGTAAGGTGAGTTCGCGGTTGCCCATGAGTCCGGATGGGCGAAGCGCGAGGATCACGATCATGATGACGCCGAGGGCTATTTCCTGAACCCCTTTCGGGAGGGCGAACGTGGACTCGCCGAGCGATACGCCTGCCTCCAGCCAACGCAGCGCCTGGATGAGGGCGGACAGCAGGACGACACCCACCACACCACCCGACAGGCTGCCCATGCCGCCGACGACGAGCATGGAAAGGGTGATGAAGGTGAGACCGAGATAGAATGTATCGGGTGTGACCACGCCGATGGAATGAGCCATCAGCGCACCGCCCAGCCCCATCACCGCGCCTGATACGACGAACGCCACCAGTCTTTCCCTGGGAATGTCGATACCGGAAGCCGCGGCGGCGGTGGGCTCGTCGCGGGCAGCACGAAGGGCTAGGCCAGACCGGGAGATCGCGTGCGCCCAGGCGATGAAGATTGCGACCACGGCGCCGATGAGATACGGCCAGATCACGCGCACGATCGGAATGCCGACGACCGACGAGGTCGCTCCGGTCACGCTCTCCCAGTTGGAATAAATTGTGTTGATCATGGCGAGCATCGCGAAGGTCGCGATCGATGCTGCGATGCCCGATAATCGCATCAGCACCCGCCCGAAGATGAGAGCGGCGAGGGCGGCGAACAATGCCGCCAGCACGGCCGATTGCCAGTAAGGCAATCGGGTCGCCAGCAGCCATTCGGGCAGTCCCGGCAGCGAACCGCGTTTCATCATCGGATTGATGGTGAGCCATGCGGCCGCATAGGCGCCAAGGCAGGTGAAGCCGATATGCCCGAAGCTGAGAACGCCTGAATTTCCGATAAAGATGTATAGGCCCACGACGAGGATGACACGGACGAACACGTCGATCACCGTCTGGTTGAAGGGTCGCGATCCGGTCATCACCGTGATCAGCGCGATGGCCAGCAGCAGCAGAGAAAGCAGGACCGGCGTCAGGATTGTGCGGCGGGCAAGTGCGAAGCGGGCGGGCTTTTGCTTGGCAGCCGCGGCACCGGGAGCGGTAGAGTTGGCTAGGGAGGCGGCGACAGCCATGAAATCAGACCCTTTCCTTGGTGCCGCGCGCGGCAATAAGCCCTTGCGGGCGGAAGAGGAGGACGAGGATGACCGCTCCATAGACAAAGGCATCGCGGAATGGCCGGGCGTCGATGGGCAGCATGACCTGCATGATCACCGAGGCGGCACCCAGCAGGAAGCCGGCGAGCACGGCTCCCCCGAGGCTGCCGAGGCCGCCAATGACGGTGGCGATGAAGGCCATCAACATGATCGAGGCGCCCATCTGGATGTCCAGCGTGCCTGTCTGGGCGCCAAAGATCAGCGCAATGGCGGCGGCCAACGCGCCGGAGAGGGCGAACGCACCCATGATGACCCGGTTCGCACGCACACCCAGCATGCGGGCCATCGAGAAGTTCTCGGCCGCCGCCCGCATCTCCAGGCCGAAGCGAGTTTGACGCAGGAACAATGTCAGGCCGATCAGGATGACCATCGTAGTCACGATCGTTATGAGTTGGAGGAGGGGAAGCCGGGCACCGAGGATCTCCACCGGCTGGGACAGTTCGGGCAGCAGCGAAATCGATTTCGGCCGACTGGAGAACAGCATGAGCAGGAAGTAGCGAATTACGAAACCGAGCGCGAAGGAGGCGATCATCATGGTTGCCGGATTTGCCTGGCGGAACCGCCTGAAGACGACGATTTCGCACAGCACCGACAGCCCGGCCCCGCAGAGGAGGACGAAGGGAACCAGAAGGTACCACGGCAATTGGCCGGCGAAGACGATGGCCATTGCGTCCGTAGACGGCCAGAGCAGCGCGAAGACGCAGAAGGCGATGACGTCGCCATGCGCGAAGTTCACCAGCCGCATGACGCCGAAGATGAGGGCGATGCCGAGCGCTCCGAGCGCGTACAGCGAGCCAAGCGAGAGTGCGTCGAACAGGATCTGAAGCATCTCAATTGTCCTCGTAGCCGAAATAGGCAGCCTGGATCGCCTCGCCGTTGCCGAGCGTCCGCGCGTCGCCATCGAGCACGATCTGTCCGCCACGCATCAGGATCATCCTCCCGCCCACCATCATCGCTCGGGCCGAGCTCTGCTCAACGATCAGGAGCGTGAGCTGGCGCTGCGCACGCAGCGCGATCAGCCGCTCGTAGACCTGGTCGTTGATGTTGGGGGCGAGGCCCAGCGAAGGCTCGTCAATGGCTACAAGCCGCGGATTGGTCATCAGCGCGCGTCCGATGACCAGCATTTGCTGCTGCCCGCCGGACAGCAATCCCGCCTGCCCGTGCCGCCTCTCTTTCAGCATCGGGAAGGTTGCGTAGACGGCTTCGAGTTCGTCGGCCGCTCGGCTGCGCCAGCCGCGTTCGCGGGCGTGCATGCCGGTTCCGACCAGGAGGTTCTCTTCGGTCGTCAGCGAGCCGAAGACATCGCGCCCCTCCGGCACCATGGAGAATCCGAGCCGGGCGATGTTTTCCGGCGCCTGGCCGGTGATCTCATGACCTGCAAGGTCGATCCGGCCGCCCGCCACCGGCGTAACACCGGCGATCGCGCGCAGCAGCGAAGACTTCCCGGCTCCGTTCGGGCCGGTGATGAACAGGATTTCTCCCTCGGCCATGGAGAAGGAGACATTTCGGACCGCCGTGAGACGGCTATAGCGAATAGTGATATCGGAAAGGGCGAGCAGGCTCATTCCATCGCCTCCAGCACAGGCAGGTCGGTGTTCGCGGCAGTGCCCATATAGGCGTGGCGCACCTTCTCGCTGTCGCGGATCGCGGCAGGCGGGCCTTCCTCGATGATCGCTCCGGAATCGAGCACGACGATATGCTGGCAGAGGCCGAGCACCAGCCCGACATTGTGCTCGATGAGCAGGACACCACAGCCGAGATCGGCGGCGATGTGTCTTATCAGGGCCGAAAGCTCCCGCGCCTCCAGTGCGCTCATGCCAGCCGCGGGCTCGTCGAGCAGGATGTATGCGGGCCGTCCCATCAGGGCGCGGCCAATGGCGACGCGGCGCTCGTCCGTATATGGCAACGTTCCGGCGATGCGGGTGCTCAGCGCACCGATGCCTATCCAGTCGAGCATCGCTTCCGCTTCGGCGATGGCAGCGCGCCGGCTCATTCCCAGGCCAACGCCGGTTACCTCCAAATTGTCCAGCACAGGCAAGTCGCGGAAGAGCCGCCCACCCTGGAAGGTGCGGGCGATGCCGCGCCGCCGGACCTGATGCGGCTTGAGACCCGTGAGTGCTGCGCCGTCGAGCTTGATGGTGCCTTCCGTCGGTGCCTGGAAGCCGGTCAGCACGTTGACGAGCGTGGTCTTGCCAGCGCCATTCGGGCCGATGAGGCCACTAATGCGGCCGGGCGTAATTTGGAGGTCTACCGATGACAGGGCCTTCAGCCCCGCAAACGATACCGAGACGTTCTCCGCGCTCAGATGACTCATGACCCTTTCCTTCTTTCTACCGACGGAAAGGCGCGAAGCATCCGGCCTTGCGGCCAGTCACGTTGCAAATGTCTTCCCCTGTCGGTTCCGGCGGTCTCTAGCGGACTGCTCGGATGCCAAATTCACGCCGTTGCCCGGCGTCGTCTTGTCGTTTCGCGCACCGGATTTTGTCTTCCGCCACGCACGGTCGGTTTTGGCCGGCCGATCTCCTCGCCACCGGCTCCTCCGCCGGCATTTTTCCGGCTGACGTCAGCCGGCCAGATGTCCTTCAGCACGCGCCAGCGCGGCGCGCTGTTCGGTTCGCGCAGCAAGCGCGTCTTCCAGCGTCACCGGAACGAAGCGCGCCGGGGTGTGCGGCTGGAGTTGGGCGATAAGGTCCATGTCGGCCGATATCACCACGCCCAGCATCATGTACCCGCCACCCGAAACCGCGTCCCGGTGAAGAACGATCGGCTCCGTGCCACTCGGCACCTGGACGGATCCGTAGGGATAGCAGGCATCGACGATGTTCGAGGGGTCGGAGCCCGCACCGAAAGGCTGCTCGCGCTCGACGAACTCCAGTGGCGTCCCGCCCCGGAAGCGATAGCCGATGCGGTCGGCTTCGGGCGCGACCTTCCAGGTTTCCTCAAAGAACCGATTGCCGGCAGCCTCGGTGATCCGATGCCAGTACATGCCGGGAAGCATTCTGAGTTCCGCCGGACTATTGCCCGCGCGGCGCAGATTTGCAGGCAGTGAAAGACCGGCTTTGCCGGAACCTTCGCCGAGGGGAAGCTCATCACCCGCCTTCAGCGTGCGGCCCTGATGGCCGCCGAGTGCGCCCAGAATGTAAGTCGAGCGCGAACCGAGAACCACGGGTACGTCGATGCCGCCGGAGACGGCCAGATAAGCGCGCGCGCCGCCCTTGAGGAAGCCGAAGGAAAGCCGGTCACCGGCCTTCACCGGAAAACTTTCCCAAGTAGGCCGTTCCTCGCCATTGAGTTTGGGTGGGAGCTCTCCACCCGTGACGGCGACGACCGCGGATTGGGTGAATTCGAGTTCGGGGCCCATGAAGGTGGCTTCGAGCACCGCGGCACCCGGATTGTTGCCGACAAGCAGGTTTGCGATGCGTGTGGCAAAGCGGTCCATGCCGCCGCCTTCGGGAATGCCGACATGATAGTGGCCTGGTCGACCAAGGTCCTGCACGGAAGTGGAGAGGCCGGGAGAGATTACCTTAACGGCCATTGATAAGCTCCATCAGCTTTGCATTGGTGCCGTAAATATCGCTGTTGAAGTCCTTCAGGCTGAAGGTGCACTCGCGAACCGTCGGCTGCCACCGATTGGCTTCAATTTCCTCCAGCGTGGCGTCGTAGTCATCGCGGCCAATGGCCTTGAACTTGACGATGTCGCCTGGCTTGAACAGGCACATGTCATCGGAGAGGTAGCGCACCTTCCTGGTCGGGTCGTAGATCGGGGCCGGGGTTATGCCATACATCTGGTAGCCGCCAGCGCCGCGTACTGAATAGATCGCTGCGAAGCAGCCGCCATGGCCAATGGTGAGCTTGGGAGTGTCGGTGCGTGGACGCAAGTATTTCGGCGCCTGAATCTGTTTCTTGCGCTCAACCATCTGGTACAGGAAGGGCAGTCCGGCGACGAAGCCGACCATCGATACGAACCAGGGCTGGCCGGAATAGGCCTCGATAAATTCTTCCACCGTGGCGTAGCCGTTGATGCGGGCCGAATATTCAAGATCGGTGGAGGAGGGGTCCTGATGGCGCTCGCGGAAGCGCAAGCAGGTTTCACGCGTCCATGGATCCTGGAAATAAACCGGCAGTTCGATGATCCGGGTCTTCAGCACCGGGTCCGCCTTCGAGGCCGCCTCTTCCATCGACTTCAGTTCGCTGAGCAAATCCTGCGGCTTGACGATGTCGGGGTTGAAGCGAATCTGGAAGCTGGCGTTGGCAGGGCAGATCTCGGTGACACCTCGGATGCCTGCCGTACGCACCGCGTTCGTCATCGAAAGGCCGGTAAAGAAGGAGGTGAGCGACATTTCCTCGGACACCTCGCCGAAGATATGTTCGTCACCGCCGAAGTTGAATCGTATCGACATCGGTCCTCCTTAACCCGCCAAAGCTGCGGCGTTTTCGATGAGCCAGCCTTCCAGCCAGCGGGTATGCACGTCTCCCGCCCGCACCGCCGGATCGGCGGCCAGCGCAAGAAACAGCGGCTTGGTGGTCTTGAGCCCGCCGATCTTCAACTCGTTGAGCGCGCGGATCAGGCGCACTATCGCCGCCTCGCGCGTCTCTGCATGCACGATCAGCTTGGCAAGCAGCGAGTCATAAAAGGGCGGCACCTGATAGCCTTGGTAGAGCATCGAATCGAAGCGTACGCCCGGACCGCCGGGAATGCGAAGCTCGGCCACTTGCCCCGGGAATGGAGCGAACTCCTTCGCCGGGTCTTCGGCATTGAGCCGGACTTCGATCGCATGCCCCTTGACGGAGACATCGCCTTGCCGGATCCGCAGCTTCTCGCCGCCGGCGATGCGAAGCATCTCCGCAACGAGGTCGATGCCGGTGATCGCTTCGGTGACCGGGTGCTCGACCTGGATACGGGTGTTCATCTCGATGAAGTAAAAGCGATCTGCTTCATCGTCATAAAGATACTCTACCGTGCCGGCACCAGAGTATTTGACCGCCTTGGCCAAAGCGACCGCCGAAGCGCAGAGCTCCTCGCGCAGCCTGTCTGAAAGTGCGCGCGACGGCGCCTCCTCCCAAACCTTCTGGCGTCGCCGCTGCAGTGAGCACTCCCGCTCGTAGCAGTGGATGGCATCGCTTCCGTCTGCCAGCACCTGCACCTCGATATGGCGGGCCTTGCCGATCACCTTTTCCATGTAGAGGCCACCGTCGCCAAAGGCGGCGAGGGCTTCTGCTTTGGCTTGAGGAAAGGCTTGTTCGAACTCGGCGAGCGAGTTGGCGATGCGGATGCCCCGCCCACCGCCGCCTGCCGCCGCCTTGATCATCACCGGAAAACCGGTTGCGGTCAGCACCTCGTGGCCAGCCTTGAGGCCCTCGACCCGGCCAGCCGAGCCAGGCACCACAGGGACACCTGCAGCGGCGGCGGCGGATCGCGCCGAGACCTTGTCTCCCATCATCCGGATCGCATCTCCTGACGGGCCGACGAAGACCAATCCAGCGCCTGTGACCGCGTCGGAAAACGCGGCATTCTCGGCAAGGAACCCATAGCCTGGATGAACGCTGTCGCAACCGGTGTCGCGGGCAGCCTTCAGAATTGCTTCGACATTGAGATAGGACTTCTTTGCTGCTGGTGGGCCGATGTTGACCGCTTCGTCCGCAAGCTGGACGTGGAGCGACTCGGCGTCTGCGGCCGAATACACCGCCACGGTGGTGATCCCCAAATCTTGCGCGGCCCGGATGATCCTGACCGCTATCTCGCCCCGGTTGGCAACCAGAAGCTTTTTCAGCATCAGTCGAGATCCGCAATAGGTGCGCCGGCCATGATGGGGTCTTCATTGTCGGCAATGAAGCGGATGTTCGTACCGGCCGTCTCGGCCCTCACTTCGTGGAACGACTTCATCACTTCGATGAGACCGATTACGTCTCCGGCGGAAACCGCGTCCCCATCCGCCTTGTAGGGCGGCTGGTCTGGCGAAGCGCTCCGATAGAAGGTGCCGGGAAGAGGCGAAAGAATCTGGGCCATAAAAAGCTCCGGAAAACTGCGGACAGACTAATTTGGAACCGCCCGCGCGGGCGGGTTCGGTCGAGTTCAGTGCCAGGGGGCGATTGCGGTGCGCACGGCTCTGGCTATTTCGATGGCGTTCGGCGTATCGGAATGCACGCAGATGGTTTCGCAGCGTACGGGGAAGAAACTGCCGTCCTCTGCCGTGCCCTCGCCCTCCCTGATGGCGCGTACGCACCGCTCGGCCATCTCTGCGGGGTCCTTGGCGTCATGAACGCGTGTCAAGATCAGCTTGCCGGAGGCATCGTAGTCGAGATCGGCATAGAACTCGGCGACGAATGGGATACCGCGCTCTTGATAAATCTTCTCATGCAGGGTGCCCGTCATGCCGAAGAGGGGTACGCCGAAAACCTCTGCGGCGTCACACACGCCATGGGCGATTGCCTCCTGCTGCATGGCCATGAAGTAAAGGCTGCCATGCGGCTTGATGTGGTGGAGTTCCACACCTTCGGCCTTGAGGAAGCCGGCAAGCGCTCCCACCTGGTAAATGATGGTGTTCCTGACTTCTTCGCGGGTCATCCGCATCTCGCGCCGGCCGAAACCCTGAATGTCGGGCAAGCCTGGATGGGCGCCGATCTTGACGCCACTCGCCTTGGCGCTGCGGACGGCGGCGTGCATGTGATCCGGATCAGAAGCGTGGAAACCACAGGCGACATTGGCAACGTCGATGATGGGCATCATGCCCATATCATCGCCAACCTTGTAGAGGCCAAAGCTTTCGCCCATGTCGCAGTTTAGCGTCACCGCCATCGCATTGTTACCCCTCGAAGCTGCCGTCTTTGCGGCGTTGCAGCATTTTTTGCGCATGCGAAGGCGTTTGTGAAATAGTAGTTTATTGATTGTCATATCAAAAAAACAGATAATGGTTCTGGGCCGGAGCGCACCATGACCATCACCTTGAAACAGCTTGATTATTTTATCGCGACCGCCGAGAGCGGACAGGTCAGTCATGCTGCGGTGGAACTCAACATCTCGCAATCGGCGGTCACTGCGGCGATAAAGACGCTTGAGGCTGACCTGGGCGTACGGCTTTTGGAGCGTAACCACGCTGGCGTAAGATTGACGATGGAGGGCGCGCGGTTTCTTGAACATGCGCGGGTTATCACCGGGGCCGTCGCTGCCGCCGTCCGAAGCCCGTTGCGCGATAGGAAAGGCCTGGCGGGCAAGCTGCGGCTGGGCATGACCTACACGGTCGTCGGCTACTACATGTCGCGCCACTACGCCCGGTTTCGAAAGACCTATCCCGAGATCGAGGTCGAGGTGCTGGAACTGCCCCGAGACGCTCTCGAAAGCGGGTTGATGTGCGGGGACATCGACATGGCCGTGATGCTGGTGTCGAACCTGGAGCACACCAAGGAGTTGGCGCAGGAGGTCTTGATGCGGTCCAACCGCCGGCTCTGGCTTTCGGCTGATCATCACCTGCTCGCGCGACAGGAAATCAGCCTCACCGATGTGGCGGCGGAAGATTATGTCATGCTGACGGTTGACGAGGCACGTACGACGGCCGCCCGTTACTGGGATGCCGCGGGGCTTTCGCTCCGCGCCGTCCTTACCACCAGTTCGGTCGAGGCCGTGCGGTCGCTCGTGGCTGCCGGCATGGGGGTCACTGTCCTGTCCGACATGGTTTACCGCCCCTGGTCCTTGGAGGGGCAGCGCATCGAAGTGCGCGGGCTTGTCGAGCCCATCCCCACTATGGATGTCGGCCTGGCCTGGTCGCGTGACAGATCAATCGAACCGGCAGCGGCGGCCTTCCGGGCCTTCATGTCCGTGACCATGGGCGGCGGCGGCTAACCGCCTGCCGTCAGGCAGGCGCTATGGCACAGGCTTGGAATGGTGGCGACGACGCGGATGCCGAACGGTGCGAGTTCCACGGCCATGGCCCGGGTGGCGGCAATCGCCCAGCCCTTGAAGCATTGCACCAAGTCAAATTCGGGCGAGGCGAGACGCCGCCGTTGGCGATCCGGTCGGACATCTCTTCGTCCATCGTCTCGAGCGCCAGGGCGGCTGGGCCACGCCGGCATTGTTGACCAGTATGTCGAGACCGCCAAAGGCCGAGCGGGCCAGGTCTGCCGCCGATGGCGACCTTGCCAGCAAGTCTCATATCTGCTCCTCCATTGCCGGCACCATCGGGGAAGTCGCGTACATTGCACAGTCCGATTATCTGAACGCCCTTTTAGCTTTCTTTGTTTGAGGTCGACCGGCGTGGGAGGCATAGTCGCCACGGAATTGTGAGGAGGAAGGGATGACGCTGAATTTCGACCCGCGGGCGAAGGCCACGGCGCTCTACCACGGCGAATTCCGGCCGATGTTCGTCGGCGGCAAGTGGGTTCCGGCACGGTCCGGCCAGGAGATGCAGGCGCTCAACCCGGCGACTGGCGAAGTGCTGGCCACCGTGCCGCGTGGCTCGGCGGCCGACGTCGATGCGGCGGTGGCCGCTGCGCGCACGGCTTTCGAAGGGCCATGGTCAAAATTTTCGCCCTATGAGCGGCAGTGCGTGCTTCTGCGCATCGCCGATCTCTTCGAGACCCATTGGGAAGAGCTCAGCGTTTCGGACACTCTCGACATGGGACTGCCGATCACGCGCACGCTCGCCAACCGGCGGCGCGTCATCGGCATGCTGCGCTTCTATGCGGGCATGGCGACCGCGCTGCATGGCGAATCCATAGACAATTCGATCCCTGGCGAGATCGTCAGCTTCACAAGGCGCGAGCCGGTGGGCGTTGTCGGCGCGATCATCCCCTGGAACGCTCCGACCGCCGCTTCGATCTGGAAGATCGCGCCGGCGCTCGCCACCGGCTGCACCATCGTGCTGAAGCCCTCGGAGGATGCCTCGTTGACGCCGTTGCTGATCGCCAGGCTGATGCAGGAAGCCGGCGTTCCCGACGGCGTCGTCAACGTCGTCACCGGCACCGGGGCGGAGGCCGGTGCGTGGCTCGCTAAACATCCCGACGTCAACAAGATCGTCTTCACCGGCTCGACGCTGACCGGCCAGGCCATCGCGCGGGCGGGCGTGATCAACCTCAAGCGCGTTTCCCTGGAACTCGGCGGCAAATCGCCGATCATCGTCTGCCGTGATGCCGACATCGACAAGGCGGTTCCTGTCGCCGCGATGGCGGTGTTCGTGCATTCGGGCCAGATCTGCATCGCCGGATCGCGGCTGTTCGTGGCGCGCGAGATCCATGACGAATTCGTGCGCCGGGTAGCCGAGTTTGCCGGCAGGCTTCGCATCGGCCATGGCATCGAGGCGGAAACCGAAATCGGCCCGCTCATCAATGCCAGGCAGGCCGGCAAGGTGGTGGGCTATATCAAGGCCGGCCGCGACGAAGGCGCGGAACTGATAGCGGGCGGCTCGCGACTGACCGGCGAGATCTACGACGGCGGCAATTTCATCGCGCCGACTGTCTTCGGCGCGGTGTCGGACAAGATGACCATCGCGCGTGAAGAAATCTTCGGTCCGGTGATTTCGGCGATGCCGTTCGACACGCTCGACGAAGCCGTTGCGCGGGCCAATGCGACGCCCTACGGCCTGGCCGCCGGCATTTTCACCCCATCTGGGCACCGCCCACAAGCTCGCCCGCCGCATCAAGGCCGGCTCGGTGTGGGTCAACATGTACCACGCCATCGACCCGGCGGTGCCGTTCGGCGGCATGAAGATGTCCGGCTACGGCCGCGAGGGCGGCATCGAACATCTGCATGAATATCTGGAGACCAAGTCGATCTGGATCCAGACCGACTGAGCGTGCGCTGATATTCAGGTGAGGCCGGCCTGCGAATGACGGCGTCCCGCACCATTCTCGGCGCTCGTGCAAGGTGCCTGTCCGAAGGCGCGATGCTCAGTTTGCCAGTTCGCAAATTGGTGCGGATGAGGTTCATCAGCTGTTCGGAGAAGGACTGGTGCACATAGCCCCGCGGTGATGATGCCGACGGAGCGGTGGGCGTCGCGATGGTCGATCGGCACCACTCGCATGCAGTGTGGAGAAAGACGATGAGGAATCGTCGGTTGTGTCCTCTGCCGGATTTCACCTGCCGCAAAGCTCAGCCCGATGCCGGTAGCTGCCGCGATCCCGTGACGGTACTTTCTTGAGTGACGGGAGTGTCTGGCCCGGCAGTCAAGCGGCTCTACTTTCCCCAGCTTCCGTCCTATAGGCCGTTTCCCTCGATCATCGCCATCAGGCAATCGCCAGATTGTGTGCCGCTGATGCCCAGATCACGCACGCTGTTCATGTGGTTTCGGTCATTCAGGCGGAGGTCGCAGACAAGGTGCCCCTGCGCGCGTAAGCGCTTTCCGAAGTCGGCGGCCTGCTGGTGAAAAGGTGACGTTTCCTGATCTCCGACGAGAATGGTCGCTGCCGTCTCCGGGTCATGCCACCGCGTCATCGGGGTGAAGGCAGTTGCCTCCTCATCGGTGATTCCGATTAGCGGCTGGAGGAAGGACGTCTGAAGGGGCTTGAGGTCGTAAAGGCCGCCTAGCAGCAGCGCCGCACGTATGCGCGATGGCATTGGCGTCTTTTCGAACAGGAATGTGGCCAGGTGCGCGCCCGCCGAATGACCACTTACGCTTAGCCGGGCAGGGTCACCGCCATGGGCGGCTATATTGTCCAGCACCCATTGTTTGGCACGCCGGATCTGGTCGACGATTGCCGCCATCCTGACTTCAGGCATCAGCGCATAGTCGACGATGACCGCGATCGCCCCAGCTTTGGTGACTGTGTTCGCTACATAAGAATAGTCGCTTCTGGAGAACATGCGCCAGTAGCCACCATGGATGAAGATGTGCACGGGAAGATCCCTGCGCTCGCCGGGCGGAAAGAACAGGTCCAACCTTTCGGCCTCGCCCTCGCCATAGGCGATATCAGCCGACATCGGCAGGTTCGCCCGGGTTTCCGCGCTGCGAGTCACTATGTCGGCCACGATATAGTCAAAATCGGCCACATGGTCGCGGGTGCGGAAAGGGTCTTTTGACATGACTGCCGGTTCAGAAGGTGACGGCAATATATTTAGCCTCCATGAACTCGGCGATGCCGTGGTGCTGGCCGCCTTCGCGGCCAAGGCCACTCTGCTTGACGCCTCCGAATGGTGCGGCCGGATCCGACATCAGTCCCCGGTTGAGACCGATCATGCCGGCCTCGATCCCCGACGCCACCCGCATGCCGCGTCCAATATCGCGTGTGTATATATAAGCGGCCAGACCATATTCCGTGTTGTTAGCATGTGCGATCGCCTCGGCCTCGGTGTCGAAGCGTGTGATGGGTGCCACCGGGCCGAAAATCTCCTCGTGCGCCATCTCCGCATCGGGCGGCACATCGGACAGCACTGTGGGCGGATAGAAGAATCCTTCTTCCTCCGAAATCGCCCCGCCGCAAAGCACCTTGGCTCCCCGGCCCACGGCGTCCTTGACCAGGCGGTCGATCTTGTCGACAGCCTTTCTGGTGATCATCGGCCCGCATTCGGTGTCGGCATTCGGACCCGCCCCCACCTTAAGTGCCGCCATGCGCTTGCGGAGCCCGTCGGCAAAAGCATCATGGATTCCTGATTGCACGTAGAGGCGATTGGCGGCGGTGCAGGCTTCGCCGGCGTTGCGCATCTTGGCGATCATCGCGCCGTCGAGGGCGGCGTCGAGATCGGCATCGTCGAAGACGACAAACGGGGCATTGCCGCCGAGTTCCATCGAACAGGAAATGACATGCTTTGAAGCCTCGCCGAGCAAGGTTCGGCCCACGCCCGTCGACCCCGTGAAGGACAGCTTCCTGACGCGCGGATCGGCGAGCATGGCCGAAGTCAGCGGCCCGGGACTGGTCGTGGTCAGCACGTTGACGACACCGGCAGGCACGCCGGCTTCGCTGTAGAGTGCCGCCAGCGCATAGGCCGTCAGCGGTGTTTCACTTGCCGGCTTCAGGACGACAGTGCAGCCTGCCGCCAGCGCCGGCGCGATCTTGCGGGTCGCCATAGCGGCCGGAAAATTCCACGGGGTGATCAGCACGCAAATTCCGATCGGCTCATAATCGACCACGATGCGATTGCTGCCGGAGGGCGCGGTGCCGAACTCGCCGGTGATGCGGACCGCTTCCTCAGCATTCCAACGGAAGAACTCGGCTGCATAGGCTACCTCGCCGCGCGCGTCGCGCAGCGCCTTGCCATTCTCCAGGGAAATCAGCATGGCAAGCGTTTCGGAGCGTTCGACCATGAGCTCAAAACAGCGCCGAAGGATTTCCGAGCGTTTGCGCGGCGCCGTCTCCCGCCATCCCTTAGCTGCTTTGGCCGCGGCCTCGACGGCGGCGGTGGCGTCCTCGACTGTCGCATCGGGAACCGCCGCGATCACCGCCCCGGAGGAGGGATCGACAACATCGATGAGCCGACCGTCGGAGGACGGTCGCCAAGTACCGTCGATGTAGAGTCCGTGTGAAAAACCGCGCACGTCATAGCCATCCTGGTCGAGCTGCTGAGCGTTCAAATTCATCGCTTTGTTCCGTTTTCACATAACGCAGGCGGCGAGGTCGCCGTCATGGGCAGCCTGAACGAGGCGTCGCATCGTGCCGAGATCGAAGGCACGCGGATTGTTCTTGATCAGGCGGTCGATGCCGAGCGCTTGCTCGGCGGTCCAGTCAAGCTTATCGGCAGGGAGGCCTAGATCCGCCAGTGTTGGCGTAATGCCGATCGCCGCGAACAATCGCCTGATCTCCTCGATTGTGGCGGCTGCCATCTGGGCGGTGGTTCTCGCCTTCGTCTCCAAGCCAAGTGCCGCGCCGATCTCTGCCATCTCGTCAGCGGCGACGCGGCTGTTATAGGTCATTACGTAAGGCATCATTGTCGCCACGCCCAAACCATGGGCGGTGTGGGTGAGGGCGCCTGCCGGATATTGCACGGCATGCGCCGCCGCCGTGCCGGCAGTGCCGAATGCGCAGCCCGCTGCCAGAGCGCCCATCATGACATCGGCACGCGCGTCGGCATCGGCGCCGTCGCTGCAGGCTTTCTCCAGACTCCGGCCAAGCAGTTTTATCGCGAGCAACGCGAAATGGTCGGTCAGGTCAGTCTTGCCGATGAAGACATGCTGTTGCGGCAGATTGGGGTCTTCACCGCGCCGCATGGCGGTGAAGGCCTCGATCGCATGGGTCAAAGCGTCAGCGCCGGCGATCGCGGTCAGGCCAGGGGGGCAGGTCATTGTCAGTTCGGGGTCGCACAGGGCGACTGCGGCGATAAGGTGAGGGCTCGATATGCCGACCTTGAGCGTCCGGTCCGGGTCGGAAATCACCGCGACCGGCGTCACCTCGGAGCCGGTGCCGGCCGTGGTGGGTACGGCGATCAGCGGCAGCGTCGGACCCGGCACCTTGAACTCCCCGTAATAGTCCTGGAGCTTGCCGCCATGGCTGAGAAGCAGCGTGGTGCATTTGGCGAAATCGAGACAGCTGCCGCCGCCGATGCCGATCACCATGTCCGGTCTGAACCCCTTCGCTTCCTCGACACAGATGCCGACCGTGTCGCGTGGCACGTCGGGCAGAACGCGGTCATGCACAAGGACTTCGATCGAGGCTGATTGAAGGGACTTGATGATGTCGACGAATACCGTTGTGCCCGCGAAACGCTCATCGGTGCAGACCAGCGCACGTTGGCCGAACCGGGCGGCGACCGTCGGCAGCACATGGCGCTGCCCTTTCCCGAACAGGATTTCACGCGGCAACCGCAGGGCGGCGAAGAGGGTCATGATCGGTCCTTTGACGGCGGCTGACTGGAAACGGAGGCATTGAACTGGGCTTGGGATCGGACGGTCTAAGCGCGTGTCTCTCGCCCCTAAAACATATCCGCTTTAAAATCGTATAGGATATAGGATTGCATCGACGGAACCATCGTGTTAGCAGTCCTGACTGTCAAGAGGCAAAATATGCACACCGCAAACTTACCCGACCCAAGCGACGCCACCATTGGAGTTGGTCGCATCCAGCGCGCCAACAGTCTCGTCGAAGATGTCTATGAAGCCATCTTCGCGCAGTTGATGGCGCTGAAAATCCCGCCAGGCTCACGTATTACAGTCGATAGCCTGGTCAAGGAATTCAACGTCTCGCACACGCCGATCCGCGAAGCCCTTGGCCGGCTCGAAGGCGAAGGCCTCGTCCTCAAGACGCATTTGATCGGTTATCGTGCTGCACCCCAGATCACCCGGCGCCGTTTCGACGAATTGTACGAAATGCGTCTGCTGCTCGAACCGCATGGCGCCGCAAAGGCCGCCGTAATGATGGACGAGGCCAAGTTCAATGTGTTGCTCGAAGCCGCCGGCGTGATGTCACGCCGCGACGGCAAGGATGATCGCGTACGCTATTCGAACTTCGCCAGGCAGGATGCGATCTTCCACGACAAGATCTTGGAGTTTTCTCAAAACGAACTCATCCGAGAGACGTTGGGCCACCAGCACACGCACTTCCACATCTTCCGCCTGATGTTTCATGCACGTGTGACCGAGGAGGCACTTGACGAACATGAGGCGATTCTTGCCGCGTTCGGCTCTGCCGATCCCGATGCCGCCGCAAAGGCGATGCGCATCCATATAGAGCACTCGCGCGATCGCCTGCTCCCGGCATTCGATTGAGGTCGGAACGGATGTCCATTGCCGCTAATATCGCCGGGGAGGGCGGGAGCACGTTGTCCAGCAATGCGCATGGTTCGCTCGAACCGGTGCTGCGCGCCCAGCAATTGTCCAAGCAATACGGCCCGGTGACGGTGTTGTCGGACGTCACTTTGGACATCCTGCCCGGTGAGGTCCACGCCATCATTGGCGAGAACGGTGCCGGCAAGTCGACGTTGATGCGGCTGCTGTCCGGCTATGTCGAGCCAAGCCATGGCACATTGTCGATGAACGGACACGCGGTGAAATTTGCCAAGCCCAGCCAGGCACAGGATGCCGGTATCGCCTTGGTCCATCAGGAGATCCTGCTCGCAGAGGGGCTCACGGTCACCGACAATCTGTTTCTCGGGCGAGAGCTTTCGCGTGGCCTTGTCGTGGATGACCGCACCATGCGCCGGCTGGCGGCCGACAAACTGGCGCAGATCGGCTGCGCGGTCTCGCCAAGGGCACTGGTGCGAGACGTCTCGCTGGCAGACCGGCAGATGGTGCAGATCGCTCGTGCTCTGCTTGACGACTATAAATTGGTTATCTTCGACGAGCCGACCGCCGTTCTGACCGGTGGCGAGGTCGAGCGCCTTCTGGAGATCGTCCTGCGACTGAAGGCTCACGGCACCGCCGTGCTGTATATCAGCCACCGGTTGGACGAGGTGCAACGGGTCGCCGACAAAGTGACCGTTCTGCGCGACGGCAAGATGGTCGGCACCTATCCCGGCAAGACGCTGAGCCAGATGGATATGGCGCGGTTGATGGTCGGTCGCGAACTGGCCGCACTCTATCCTGAAAGGACCGCAGCGCCTTCGGATGTACCGATGCTGAGCGTGAGGAACGCCTCAGTTCCCGGCTATGCGGAGGACGTGTCGTTCACGGTCCACAAAGGCGAGATCCTCGGGTTCGCCGGCATGGTCGGCGCAGGTCGAACTGAACTCTTCGAGGGCATTATCGGCCTGCGCCCGGCGGCCGCCAAGGTCGAACTTGAGGGCAAGTCGATCCATTTCCAATCGCCGCGCGCGGCGATCGACGCCGGCGTCGGTTACCTGACCGAGGATCGCAAGGGCAAGGGACTGCTGCTGCAGGAGCGCCTGGCGCCTAACCTGACGCTGTCGGCGCTCGGTTTGTTCCATCCCGGCCTCTCGATGGGTCGGCGCCGCGAAGCGGAGGCCTTGGAACAGGCCGTGGAGACATATGACATCAGGCTGAAGAGCCTCGGCGCCAAGGCGGGCCAGCTTTCCGGGGGCAATCAGCAGAAGCTGCTGCTGGCGAAGGTGCTGCTGACCGATCCTTCGGTGGTCATTATCGACGAGCCCACGCGTGGCATCGACATCGCCAACAAGGCGCAGATCTATGCCTTCATCCAGGAGCTTGTGGCCAAGGGCAAGGCCTGCATCGTCATCTCTTCGGAGATGCAGGAACTGATCGGCATCTGCGACCGCATCCTGGTGATGCGCGAAGGCCGCATCACCGGCGAGGTCAGCGGCGCCGAAATGACCGAAAGCAACGTGGCGGTACTGGCGACCAGTGGCCCCAAGCCAGGGCTAAAAGCCAAGGGAGGCACAGAATGGCTGTCATGACCGAATCCGCACCCAGGCGTCGCCCCCTGGATCTCAATGTCAGTTGGACCGACATCGGGCCCTTCCTTGCGCTGGCGGCCCTCCTGGTCGTGGGTTACCTCATCAACCCCGATTTCCTGTCCGCCACCAATCTCGCCAACGTCATCACCCGCAGCGCCTTCATCGCCATTATCGCGGTCGGCGCGACATTTGTGATCTCGTCCGGCGGGCTCGATCTTTCCGTCGGCTCGATGGCCGCCTTCATCACCGGCATCACCATCATGTTCATGAACACGGTGGCCCCGCATGCCGGTATCTGGGCTATTCCCGCCGGCATGGCGGTGGCGATCCTGGTCGGCCTGCTGTGCGGGCTTGCCAACGGCCTCATCGTCACGGTCGGCAGGATCGAACCGTTTATCGCCACGCTGGGCACGATGGGGATTTTCCGGGCGCTGATAACCTATCTGACCGACGGCGGCACGATACCGATCGACCGATCGCTGCGCGAGGCCTACCGGCCTGTCTATTTCGGCACGGTTGCCGGCATCCCGGTTCCTATCCTCATATCCGTCGCCGTCGCCGCGGCCGCATCCTTCATCCTGTACAAGATGAAATACGGCCGCAAATGCGCGGCGGTCGGCGCCAATGAGGATGTCGCCCGTTATTCCGGCATCTCGGTGATCAGGACACGGACCGTGGCCTATATCGTCCAGGGTGCCTGCGTGGCCATTGCCGCGATCTGCTACGTGCCGCGCCTGGGCGCTGCAACGCCGACGACCGGACAGCTTTGGGAACTGCAGGTCATCACAGCCGTGGTGATCGGCGGCACCGCGCTGCGCGGCGGCAAGGGCCATGTGTGGGGAACAGTCGCCGGCGCCGTCATCCTGGAGCTCATCGCCAACCTCATGGTGCTGTCGGACTTCGTCTCGGAATACCTCGTTGCCGCTGTTCAGGGCGTCATCATCATCATCGCCATGCTCATCCAGCGGTTTTCGAATTCGAAATAGCGCCGCGTCCGGACCACGCGGATCAACGTTCTTATAGGTCCAAGGGAGAAGACAATGTTCAGTAGAAAATGGATTGCGGCGGCGACACTTGGCGCGCTGCTGCTGGCCGGTCAGGCCATGGCGCAAGACAAGAAGGTCATCGCGGTGTCGATACCGGCAGCCGACCACGGTTGGACGGCGGGCATCGTCTATCACGCACAGGCGGCGGCCAAGGAAATCAACGCCGCGTTCCCGAACGTCGAAGTGGTCGTGAAGACGTCGCCGTCCGCGGCGGAGCAGGTCAGCGCGCTTGAGGACCTGTCGGCCAGCCGCAAGCTGGATGCTTTGGTGATCCTGCCTTACAGCTCGGAAGAGCTGACTCAGCCGGTCAAGGCTATCAAGGACATGGGCACGTTCATTACCGTCGTCGATCGCGGTCTGACTGACGCCTCCGTCCAGGATCTTTACCTCGCGGGCGACAATATCGCGGTTGGCACCAACACAGCCAAGTTCATGATCGACAAGCTCGGCGGCAAGGGCGACGTCGTTGTGCTGCGCGGCATTCCGACCGTCATCGACGACGAGCGCATCAAGGGCTTCCAGGACACGATCAAGGGTACGAACCTGAAAGTCCTCGACATCCAGTACGCGCATTGGAACAGCGACGAGGCCTTCAAGCTGATGCAGGACTATCTGGCCAAGTACCCGCATATCGATGCGGTCTGGGCCAATGACGACGACATGCTGCTTGGCGTGCTCGAAGCGGTCAAGCAATCGGGCCGGACCGATATCAAGCTGGCGCTCGGTGGCAACGGCATGAAGGACATCGTCAAGAAGGTGATCGACGGCGACGCCATGACGCCGGTCGAGACGCCATATCCGCCGTCGATGATCAAGACCGCGATCTACATGACCGTCGCCAACCTGATCGGCCAGGCACCCGTCCGTGGCACCGTCAAGCTCGACGCGCCGTTGATCACCCAAGCCAACGCCAAGGAATACTATTTCCCCGACTCGCCATTCTAACCCTATCCGATTTCACCGAAAGGCAGGGCGCGGTCCGCGCACTGCCTAGCTCAAACACTGAGAGGAAGAGCCATGCCAGGCAAGAAGATACTGATGCTGACCGGTGAGTTCACCGAAGAATACGAAATCTTTGTCTATCAGCAAGCCATGGAAGCCGTCGGTCACACCATCCACGTGGTGTGCCCAGACAAGAACGCCGGAGATCTGATCAAGACCTCGCTGCACGACTTCGAGGGCGACCAGACCTACACCGAAAAGCTCGGCCACTATGCGCTGATCAACAAGACTTTCTCGGAAGCCGAGAGGCAGCTCGATCAATATCATGCCGTCTACTGCGCGGGCGGCCGCGGCCCGGAATACATCCGCACCGACAAGCGCGTGCAGGCCATCGTGCGCCATTTCCACGAGGCCAAGAAGCCGATCTTCACCATCTGCCACGGTGTGCAGATCCTGATCGCTGTTGACGGCGTGGTGCGTGGCAAGAAGGTCGCAGCACTCGGCGCCTGCGAGCCTGAGGTGACACTGGCGGGTGGCACCTATATCGACCTGTCGCCGACCGAGGCCTATGTGGACGGGACAATGGTTTCTGCCAAAGGCTGGACGGCGCTTGCTGCGTTCATCCGCGAATGTCTGAAGGTGCTGGGAACGGAAATCCGCCACGCATAAGCTTCTGGAACCGACGCATTTCGCCAAGGGATGCGTCGGTTGCTTTCAACAGCGCATCCATATCCATAAGTTCGATCGGGATCGCGGCTCCCGAGCACAACAATATAGGCGAGATGCTCAAGGGTCGCCGCCTGGTTGCGCTGCTTTCGTCCTTCTTGTTTCACTGATCGCGGTAGTGCTGTTCGACATGCTGGCGCGCGGCGTTGTTTCAGCGTCCGGATTAGAGGTCGTGTCGTCGACCGTGCGGCCCGTCGTCGCCCCGAGGCCATCACGCTCGGTGCCGAGGCCCGGTGAACAAGTTCTCATAAAACCTTCTGACAACCGTTCGATCGGCGCTCAGGCTCGACGTCACTATGAAAGCGGGATGCGCCTGAGTTCAGGCCTGCGTCAGTGAATATGGCATCGCGGATAACCAATAGTCTCTGGCGTCCGGGTTGGTCATCGGCCTAACGAAAAGAACGGCGTCTAGGAACGATTCCGGCCGGCTGCCGTTGCCTAACATTAGCTATCTCTTATGGAATCTGCGAAATGCCGCTGTGTCAGAATCTATGCCCTCTTGAAATGACATTCAAATGCCCGCGTTGCGGATTGGCTTTGCTGAAACCCGGGCGCTGGTTTCAGGTTGCATCCAAATATCGCTGCGAGGGGTGTCACAGCGAAATCCGGATCACTTATCCCGACAAGATTGCACTATTCCAGAAGTATGCGGCTTCGCAACGCGAGGGTCCATCTCCGCCAAAGCATAGCTCAGTCCTGGCCAAGTCATTCAGCGGCTAGGCCATGGTCCTGCCAGGGCAGTCTGAACGCTGACTGCCGGCGGTAGTGCTGCCTGTTGCATGGAACGAAATCCGTTCCTTGCGGTTGGGAGTTCATGCCTCCAGCTACACGCAATTGAGCCGGCCATGCCCTGCAGTCAGGAGCAGTGATGCAAACATACCTGGTAGAGCAAATGGAAGGGGACGACGTAGTTGCGGCGAGTAATGTCAATGCGTCCAGCCCGTTCACGGCGGCGACTATATCAACAGGACGCCAGGTTACCCTGCGGACATGGGAAAACAACTGGGTTCGTGTCACGGATGAGCTTGGAGGAGAAGTATTCGCATATTGCTTCGTTTCAGGCGCCGGCGAAGCGGACAGCAGCGCACAGCCCGACACCTCGGTAAGGTAGTCCCACAGCCCGGGCGGGCGCAGGCTTGCATGCTCAACTTCGAACGATTCAAGCGATCAAGACCGCCTGGCGCATCATCCGAATGATTGATGAAAAGATCATGCCGCGGGGCGATAAGCGGCAACAATCCTAGCGTGGGGCCCTTATGTCTCTGGCGCATTTAGAATCTTCGAGGGCGATTCGAACGGTGCAGACTGACTACCAACCGGTGGTCTCTTGTCGATGGTCAAAAGTTCCCGATCATGCTCTTGACGAGGGCGGGCCCGTTCTACGTCTGCATCAACGGATGGGAACTGGCTTCGTCGACATTCCGGTCTTTGATCACCTGAGGGAAATCGCCGGGCATTATTCCGAAAAATTAGCCGCCAGCGACGGCACCAACCGACTGACCTATTCCGAGCTTTTTCGGGCGGTCGAGGCCTTGGCCAGCCGGATTGAAGCCGTCGTTCCCGACGGAAATGCGGTTGGAATACTTCAGGCCAACTCGGTCTGGTACACAGTTGCGATGCTGGCCAGCATGGCATCCGGTCGACCGTCAGTACCGCTTAACGTGCGAGATCCGGACTCGCGCATCAACGAAATCGTCGCCGACGCGAGGCTCTCCGCCATAATTGGCGACAAAGGCATCCATGGCCTTGATCTGCCCCAGCACGTTGCCCGGATCGAGATAGCGCAATCGTTGCAGGCAACGCTTCGTCCAGCTGAACACCGTACCGTTTCTGTCGATGCACCGGCAATGGTGCTTTATACCTCCGGCAGCACGGGCCGCCCCAAGGGGATTGTCAACAGCCAGCGGAGCTTGCTGTGCCGAGTGCAGCAATATGTCGACGCCTGCCACATCAATGCGCAGGATGTTTTCCTGCCCCTGACCGGCCCGGCAACCATCGCCGGTTGCCGGGAAATCCTTGCTGCTCTTCTTACGGGTGCTACGTTGCAGCTTGTGGAGGTCGAAGCCGTCGGCCTGCGCTCGGTTCGCGGCCGCATGCAATCGGAAGGCGTGACGATCACGTATCTGGTGCCGGCATTGCTTCGCGCTCTCCTGGCGGATGAGCCCGCGGACGCCTTTGGTTCACTCAGGGTTGCCCGAATTGGAGGCGAGAAGGTGTCCTCGGCCGACATCCGCCTGGTGCGCAAGGCTGTCCCGCCAACTTGCCTGGTGCAGATCGGCTATTCATCGACGGAAACGACTGGATCGCAGTGGTTCTTGCCGCACGATTGGCCGGAATTCGATTCCTCAGCTCCCGTCGGTTGGCTGCTTCCGGGAATCAGCTTCGCAATTGTCGATGAAGAGGGTTACCCGGTTCAGCCCGGCAAGATCGGAGAACTGTTGATCAGAAGCCCGTATGTCGCACTCGGATATTGGGAAAACGGGGCAGTTGTTCCGTTTGAAATAGATCCCGCCGACCAGACGCTTCGTATCTTTGCAACGGGCGATCTTGTGCAAATTGGGAGTGATGGCCTGTTGCGGATCATCGGTCGCAAAGGGCGCCAGATAAAGGTCAATGGGCGGCGCGTTGAGCCGGCCGAACTCGAACGGGTTCTGCGTGGCGCGCCGTCGGTGAAGGATGCCGTGGTTATCGTCACCCCGGCGAATGAACTGGTTGCGTTCGCCGTACCGCACGGCAGGGCGGGAGTCAGTTTTTGCGACGAGCTGCGCCAATTTGCCAGGACAAAATTGCCGCCGGCGCTTTGCCCGCTGCGGCTCCATGCAAGCGCCGAGATACCGCGGCTGGCCAGCGGAAAGATCGATATGGCAATGCTGGCTGCAATCGACCTTTCGGTGCGGGAAACAACGCCCCCACCGCAAATCGCCCATGCGGGAAATGAAGTTCCTGCTCATCAGATCGTACGGCGTGCCTGGACCAAGGTCCTTAAAACGCGGGTCGCACTGGGGTGCTGGGATGAAGCGGGGGGAGATTCGCTGAAGCTGCTGCATTGCGTGATGGAAATCGAAAGCGCGATCGGGCAAGAGCTCGGATTGGAAGCCTTCACGGTTGGAATGAGCTTCGATGAGATGGTTGCAGCGGTCATTTCCGCTCAAGGAGGCGGAGAGCACGCGCCCGCCTGGAAACACGAGCCTCCGCTGCTTTTCCTTTTCCCCGGGTCGGTCGGCTATGGTCCGAGCCTTGCTTCGTTCGCATCAGCAATAAGCAAGGTCGCCAGGGTGTCTCCCATCAGATATCCGGCCCTGGGCATGATCCTGCAAGGTCAGAACACTGTCGCCGCAATGGTCGAAGCTGCAATTGATCATATCAACCGCGTGCAGCCGACCGGCTGTGTTCGCCTGCTTGGCCACTCGCTCGGAGGAGCGGTCGCTTTTGAGGTTGCCGCGCGTCTGCTTGATCAAGGGCGAGCGGTAGCGTTCACGGGCATTCTGGATACCAGCCTGGTTGGCGAGCGCAGCAAGCGTTGGGAGACCATTACCCGGACATTTCACCGGATCCGAACCAATCGTATATCGGCTAGTCGGGTGGCGTGTCGCGCGCTTGCCAAGGTCGCGGTCAAAATGCACTGCGAATCCCGGCTTGCCGGCTTCCTCGACCGCTATGCCGAGGGTCAGTTCAATCCGACGAGCTTCAGAACCAAACTGGAACTGCAGGAGGTTCTGCGGGCGCGGGCCTTCTTCCAATGGCTGACAGAACCTAGGCCGATACTGCCGATCACCGGCACCTTGTTCCGTTGCGCGCGGCCCGGAATGCCCCTTGCACTCGGGTGGGATCGGGCATTCGTCCATCTGGACGTCATTCCGATCGCCGGCACCCACATCGACATGGTCGTGGAGCCTCATCTGACCGTCAATCGCCCACTCATCGAAAACGCTGTGACCGAGACCTACTCTTCAATCGAGTCACGCAAACAGGAGGCAGTGTCATCGACCTGATCGGCGAATTCAGCAGCGATGTGCTGGCGCTCGATGCCCGGCTGGAGATCGATCGCATCGTCGAGACTTTGCGCGAACAGGTTCTCGGCACACAACGGCGTCGCGGAGTGGTCGTCGGGCTCTCCGGAGGCATCGACAGTTCGGTCGTCGCAACGGTGTGCGCACGGGCGTTCGGAAAGTACAAGGTACTGGGCCTGTTCATGCCGGAGCGCGATTCGTCAGGCGACTCGTTGAGGCTTGGCCGCAGCGTCGCTGGGCAGCTTGGCATCGACACCATCCTTGAAGATATCGAGCCGGCGCTCGAAGGCATTGGCGCCTACGCCCGACAGATCGAGGCCATCCGAACTGCCGTCCCTGGATATGGCGAAGGCTGGAAATGCAAGCTGGTCATGGCATCGGTGCTGGAGAGCAGCGGCCTCAATATCACGCGCCTTACGGTCGAGGATCCGGACGGAAAGATCGACACCGTGCGTCTGTCGCCGGCGGCTTACCTGCAGATCGTCGCTGCTACCAACTACAAGCAGCGGGTTCGCAAGATGACCGAATATTATCATGCGGACCGCCTCAACTATGCAGTGGCAGGCACGCCAAACCGGCTCGAATACGACCAGGGCTTCTTCGTCAAGCAGGGCGACGGCGTCGCCGATGTGATGCCTATCGTCCATCTCTACAAGACCCAGGTTTACCAGCTGGCGGAATATCTCGGGATTGACACGGAGGTCCGAACAAGGCCGCCGACCACGGACACGTTTTCCATGGCGCAAACCCAGGAGGAGTTCTACTTCGCCTTGCCCTATCAGTTAATGGATTTGTGCCTCTACGGCATGAATCACGGAATTTCGGCCGGCGCGGTCGCCGCCGCCGCCGGCCTCACGGCCGAGCAGGTCGAGAAGGTCTATAAGGATATCGTCAGCAAACGCCGCGCCGCACGCTACCTTCACGCACGGCCGCAGCTGTCCGCTGCGATGGACAGGGATTGACCCATGTGCGGCATCGCCGGAATTGTGGCGCTGAAAGCGGCTGCGGAGCCTCCGTCACGAGCCGCGCTTCTGAGAATGGCAGCCGCGCTCTCCCATCGAGGTCCGGACGAAAGCGGCCTTTACCGCGACAAGCGAGCGGGGCTGGCGCATACCCGCCTGTCGGTCATCGATCTCTCGACCGGACAGCAGCCTCTCGCCGACACAGGCAATACCACCTGGATCGTGTTCAACGGCGAGATCTTCAACTACGTCGAGTTGCGTGACCAACTCATAGCCCTGGGACATCGTTTCCGCACCCGCAGCGATACGGAGGTCGTCGTGCATGCCTACCGCGCGTGGGGCGTGGGCGCGTTCGAGCGGCTGAACGGGCAGTGGGCACTCGCCATCTGGGACTCGCTGACAGGCCGCCTCGTCCTGTCGCGCGACCGGTTCGGCATCTGCCCGCTGCATTTGTGCGAACACGCTGGCCGCCTGCATTTCGCCAGCGAAGTTAAGGCCATCTTCGCAGCCGACCCGGCGATACCGCGGGCCTTCGATCCGGCGGGGGTCGACCAGACTTTCACGCTGTGGACCGTCGTACCGCCGCAAGGCGTATTTCAGGGAGTACAGGAACTTACCCCCGGCCATGTCCGCATCTACGACAATGGCAGCGTTCGTGAGCAGGCTTTCTGGAAACCTTGCTATCCCGAGAGCGAGGACCTGTCCCATGGCACCTTCAGGGGCTCGCTGGAGGATGCGGTGGACGAAGTGCGCGGCGCCTTGCAGGCCGCGACGGCGCTTAGGATGGTGAAGGCGGATGTGCCGGTCGGCTGCTACCTTTCCGGCGGGCTCGACAGCTCACTTGTCGCCATGCTCGGGAGGCGCTTCGCCGGCGCGCCGTTCCAGACTTTCTCGTTGCGTTTTGCTGACGCCGAATATGATGAAACCCGTTACCAGCGGCTGGTTGCAAGTGCGAGCGGCGGCGAGCACCACGAGGTGATGGTTTCGCGCAGTGACATCGCCGACATCTTCCCAGATGTGATCCGTCACGCCGAGCGTCCGATTCTCAGGACGGCGCCGGCGCCGTTGTTCCTTCTCTCGAGGCTGGTGCGCGAACATGGCATCAAGGTCGTGCTGACCGGCGAAGGGGCCGACGAGATGTTCGCCGGCTACGACCTGTTCCGGGAAGGCAAGGTCCGCCGCTTCTGGGGGCGGCAGCCCGCCTCTGCCCGACGCGCGCGACTGCTGGAACGCCTCTACCCTTATCTGAGCCGCTCGCCGGTCAAGCAGCAGGCGATGGCGCGCCAGTTCTTTGGACATGGTATCCATGCATTTGGCGCGCCCGGCTTCGCGCATGATACCCGCTGGCGCACCACCAGCGCCATCAAACGGCTGTTCTCGGCCGACATGCACGCCGAAACGGCGCGTCACGACGTGGTGGCGGACCTGCTCTGCCGCCTGCCCGAAGAGTTTCAACGATGGGGTCCTCTCGCGCAGGACCAGTATCTTGAGATCAGGACGCTGATGTCGGGCTACCTGCTCTCCTCGCAGGGAGACAGGATGCTGATGGCCCATTCCGTCGAAGGGCGGTTCCCGTTCCTGGACGACAGGCTGGTGGCCTTGGCGAATTCGCTACCGGCCGACTACAAGCTGCGCATTCTGGATGAGAAACACGTGCTGAAGCGTGTGGCGAAATCGATCGTGCCCGCGGAAGTCGTGGCCCGCAAGAAGCAACCCTACCGGGCGCCCAACGCACTTTGCTTCATCGGCGATAGCGCACCCGCCTATGTCCGCGAAGCACTCTCGGAGACTGCCCTGCGCGCGGCGAATGTCTTTGATCCGAACTCGGTCGCGCGCCTGCTGGACAAATGCGCTGCCAAGACCGGCGATGGGGATCTGTCCAACTCGGACAACATGGCGTTGGTCGGCGTGCTGTCGACGCAGCTCCTCCATCAGCAGTTTGTCGCAAGCCGCCCTTCGAGCGGGTGTGCGGTCGACCTCAGGATAGATGTCGATCACCTGCACAGGCAAGAGGTGCTGGTATGATGCATGGCGCCGTCCCTCTGCTGCACGACTACCTCAGCCATTCGGCCGGCCGGCTCGGCGACAAGGTGGCGCTGGTGTGCGGCGGGCACCGGCTCGCCTATGATGAGCTTGAGACACGTTCCAACGCGGTCGCCCATCATCTCGTCACGTCCGGGGTCGCCCCCGGTGACCGCGTCATGATCTTCGCCGACAACACCGTCGAGACCGTGGTCAGCTTCTGGGCGGTTCTCAAGGCGAGCGCCGTTGTGTGCGTCGTCAATCCGCTCACCAAGAGCGACAAGCTGGGGTATTTGCTCAACGATTGCCTGCCGGCGGCATTGATCACCGACAAACATTTGCAGCCGATCTTTACTGAGCCGGCGCGTAACTGTCCGTCGCTGCGGCGGCTCATCGTCTCCGGTCAGGTGGACGACGCCGAGCTCCGGGGATTGCCGCATGCCGTGCGCTGGGATGAGGCGGCTGCCGGCCACGGCAAAGCGCCGGCCCGCCGCCGCATCGATATCGATCTCGCAGCCATCATCTACACGTCGGGCTCGACCGGCGAACCCAAAGGCGTGATGCTGACACACAGGAACATGATGGCAGCCTGCGCGTCTATCGCCTCGTACCTCGAGCTTGGCGAAGACGACGTGATCCTCAATGTCTTGCCCCTGGCCTTCGATTACGGCCTCTATCAGATGATAATGGCATTCCGTACCGGGGCGCGGTTGGTCCTCGAGCGCTCGTTTGCCTTCCCCGCACAGATACTTGCGATCATCGAAAGGGAGAGAGTTACAGGCTTTCCCGGCGTGCCGACCATCTTTGCCGCGCTGTCGGATCTCAAGACGCTGAAGGCAAATGATTTTGCAAGCATAAGGTATGTCACGAACACTGCTGCGGCACTGCCGCTCAAGCACATTCGCCTGCTCCAGGAACTGTTTGCCGATGCCCGGATCTATTCGATGTACGGCCTGACCGAATGCAAACGCTGCACCTATCTTCCGCCGGAAGATCTTGCGCGAAAACCGTTGAGCGTGGGGATCGCCATCCCGAACACCGAAATGTGGATTGTCGATGAGGATGACCGAAAGGTCGGTCCCAATGTCGTCGGCCAGTTGGTCATCCGCGGAGCAACGGTCATGAAGGGCTACTGGGGTAAGCCGGAGGCTACCGCGAGGAAGCTCAAGCCTGGCCCTTTGCCCGGCGAGCAGGTTCTGTACACCGGCGACTACTGCCGAATGGACGAGGAAGGGTACCTCTATTTTGTCGGCCGCAGCGATGAGATCATAAAATCGCGGGGAGAAAAGGTGGCGCCTAGGGAAGTCGAAAACGTGCTGATGGAAATCCCGGGAGTACGGGAAGCCGCGGTTGTCGGAGTTCCCGACGACCTGCTGGGGCAAGCAGTGAAAGCGTTTGTCGTCATGGAGCAAGGAACGATCATAGGCGAAAAGCAGCTGCGGATGGAATGTCAGAAGCGGTTGGAAAACTTCATGATTCCGAAGTCCATCCAAATTGTGTCCAGTCTACCGATGACGGACACGGGCAAGCTCAAGAAAATAGCGCTGTCATAAAGCGATACCTGGAAATCATTTGGATCGGAGGCCAATTCAATGCTGAGCACGAACAACAGAATTGACACCTACAGTGATCAGATACGCGCCTTTCTGGCGTCAAATTTCTACGTGGCCGACCCGCGTGCCCTGGAGGTTGAAACGTCGTTGCTCGACCAGGGCATCATAGACTCGACTGGAGTGCTTGAAGTTATCGGCTTCGTCGAGGAGACATTCGGCATCACTGTCGAGGACAGTGAACTTCTGCCTGAGAATTTCGATTCCATCCAGGGAATTGCACGTTACGTGGTGAGCAAGGAAAACTGATCGCCGGGCGATGGTAATAAGGGCGTCTTCCCAACCGAGCGCGCAAACCCATGGCGCGGCTCACGCTGGCGTTCTGGCTCGTGCACAAACCACCCTGGCTTCACCAGCATTGTTCGCAACCGTGCGAATGCTCTCGTAGCCTTTGGAACGTTCAACCAAACTCATGACCTGCCGGTCCTGGCCAAGCCCGACCTCGAAAAGCAGCATACCACCTTGCCGCAGATAGCGCCGCGCCTCCTTGATCACCCGCATGTGAATGCTCAGGCCGTAGGGCCCGGCAGCGAACGCCTCACGTGGTTCAAGTTCCATCAAATGCGCGCGGTCGTTTTCGAGCCGCTTCTCGGAGATGTAAGGCGGGTTGCAAACGACCAGATCGATCGTGCCTTCGAGCTCCAGACCCGAGAAGGAATTGAACAGGTCGCCCTGCAGCACCGAAATGCGTCCGGCCAGGCCAAGATGGGCGACGTTCCGGCACGTGGTTTCTACACAGCTGTCAGTGAGATCGCTCGCCCAGACGCGCGCGGTGGGGACCTTGTATCCAATGGCGCAGGCGAGATTGCCTGCCCCGCAGCACATGTCGACGACACGCGGGACCGGCCGATTAAGTTCACGCAGCACATTGAGGGCGGTGCAGCCGAGCAATTCCGTCTCCGGGCGAGGGACGAGCACGCCGGGCGCGACAACCAACTTCAGTCCCATGAAGTCGGTGCGGCCGGTGCTGTAGGCGCTGGCGACATCTATTTCACCAATCACGACAAACCCGCTTTCTTGATTTTCCCATGCTCGATTTCTCAGGTCGCCCATGTCTTCATGCTGTGAGGCGAGGCATCAGCCTCATCGTTCCCGGCTAGGTTCACGTCCGCGTAGCTACTGGATCGCCGCACTCTGCAGGTCGCTGCTGAACCTCACCTCGATCGTGTCTCCAGGCGCGACCTCAGTGTCCTGGTCGACCGGTCGACTTCTCGACGCGTCGCCGGCCCCGCCGGTTATTGTGATCCGGGCCTGGAAGGTTTCGCCGGCGACCGGCAGTGGAAGAGCGGACGCCCCTGATGGCTGAAGCTTCTGGCTGGCTGCGTGGAGCCTTGCAGTGGTCTCGGCGAGGCGAAGGTCGGTGTCCCTCAACTCGTTCAGAAGGCCGATCCTTCGTTGATTTTCATTGCGTTCCTGCTGCCTGACGAAGTCTTCCTGCTGGCGTCGCGTTCTCATGAGTTCGACCGACGTCTCGAGCGCCCGGCTCGACGACATCAGCACGGCACGTCTGACGTCGGCGAGCCTGCTGTTGGTCAGGTTGCCCGATTCGAACGATTTGGTGACCCGCGCCAGATCGTCCTCATCCTGTTTCACCGCGGCCGCTTCCGTCTGCTCGCGCTTGAGCAGAACCTCGACCTCAGCCTCGGCATCCTTGGCGGTCTTGTCGAGATAGCTTTGCTCCTGTTGAAAATTGTTCAGCGAAATTCTGAGACCCTCCGCTTCCGCCTGCGCGACCGCCGATATCAATGCATTCGACAGGGGCGAACCTTGCGGCGGCTGCATGTCAAATTCTGCCTGGTTCTGAAGTTCGGCGCGGATACGGGCGCCATGAAAGTAGTCCCTGATATAATCCCCCCAGATCGACTCGTAGTCGCGTCGCAGATCAACGGGATCAGGTCCGCTTTGGCTTGCCCGCGACCGCAGAAGGCTGAAACCGCCGGCGACCGCAATCGCCTGCCGGACTGTCATGAGTGGCCGGTAAGCCTGCTGCCCTGGCGTCAGCACATCGCCAGTCACGTAGATCGGCCGGTACTCCGCGATCACGGCCGTGACGTCGCTCGGCTTGATGACGATCATTTGCTCCCGTCCATCAGGCAGACGCTGGTGGACGATCTTGGTTGGCAGCACCGCTTCCATGCGCGTCTGCAATTCAGCCGGCGTCAACCCGCCAACTGGGATCATCCCGAACTCGGGCAGCGCGATCGAGCCATCCATCTGGACAATCGCGCGTTGCGTTCGTTCCGCTATGGAGGCAATTCCTATCTCTACCGTGTCGCCGGGGGAAAGCTTGTAGGCCACCGGCGCTTCAGCCGCGGCTGCGATATCCAGGGCCAGGCAGCCGGCAAGCGCTGCAAAGAAAATTCGGCTAACGAAGGCCATTGATGGCAATCTCCCTTTAATTCAAGCTCGGCTGCTGCGGCCAATCGAGACGGGCGACGAATTCGTAGACCGGCCCACCAGGCACCCCCCAATTGCTCGACCAGATCACTTGCGACCCATCAGGGGACGGTGAGGCATGTGTCTCGCTCCAATAGTCAAATGGAGCGTTTCGCGTCTGCACGATGCGTCGGACCTCCTGACGACCGTCAACACGCAGCGCGATCACTTCGCGCGTGTATGGCGCCCAGTTTGGATGGCTCCGAACCTCATCGGGATTGCCCCCGTAACTTATAAATGCCCATTCGGGCCTGTCCAAAGCACGCAGCGACGTATGCTCGGCCTCACCGTACTTCGTGAGCGACGTGACCTTTCCATCGGACAGCCGACGCTTGATCACCTGATATTCGTCCGGAGCGGATTTGCTGGTTCCGACGTAAATCTCGCTACCATCCGCATCGAGAGTCAAATCGCCATGGCCGGGCCGATGATGGTCCTTCCACCTCTGGCGCAGGGTGCCGTCGACTGCGAAAATGGCTCGCTGCTCGGTGCCGTCGACCAGGTTTTGGAAACACAGGATGTTTTCTCCAAGCGGAGAAATGGTGCAGGAACTGGTCGTTCCGGCAACCTGGGCGAGATCGATGTCCGGGTATTTCAGACGCCGGTCGATGTCGTATGCGAAGACGACGGCAGCTCCATCATCGCGGGTCGCGCGTACGGCAATGCGGTTGCCGTCACGACTAGGATTTCCCTTGGACGGGCCGAATTCGAGATCCCGATATTTCGTTGCGGCATACACTATGTCCTCACGATTGGTGCGGGGAGCCCAAGTCGAGATCTTTTGACCGTCGACACAGATCATCATCTCCGCCTTTCGAGGGCGCCATTCGCACTCACCCGACTTGTTGCGGTGAAACAAAGGGAGGTAGGTTTTCCCGTCGAGGAAACACATGCCGTTGCAGCCGTTCATGAGGACGAGGAGGCTCTGATCCGCATTCCACGCTTGCGCGCTCGAGTATCGGTGACTGCAATATATCTTGCCGCAGACAATTCCGCTGCCAAGAGCTCCGGGCTGGGTAATCCGAGTAAAGCTGATCCCTGTCGCCGGATCAGTGACAGGTTTCAGGTAAGCGGGCAGATCCATTGACGGCTCCGTGCCTGCCGCACCGCTCGGCCGGTTTCCGGCTGTGTGCAGCGCCAGCAGAGCGGCCATCAGCAGCACAGCCGGTATGAGCCGCGGAAAGGTCATGTCATATAGCTCATTTCACGACGGACGCGGCCTTCGCTGAGGCGCGAGCGCCACCACTCGATGGTCCTTTCCAGACCATCACGCAGGCTCGTATGTGCCCGCCATCCGACTTTACTTTCAAGGTTTGAGGAATCGGCGAGCAACGCACGAACCTCGGAGTTCTGCGGCCGCACCCGGCTTTCATCGCGGCGGACCGGTTTCCTGGTGCCACTCAACTCGAGCACCAACTCCAAAACGTCCGAGACACTGGCGGCGCGCTGGCTGCCGGCATTGTAGGCATGGCCAAATTCAAGCTTGGCCGCCCCTGCCGCCACAAATGCCGCCGCAGTGTCTTCCACAAAGGTAAGGTCGCGGATAGGGCTGGTGTCGCCGACCATGATCGCCGAACAGTTCTCGTCCAGAGCCTGCCTTATGATGGTCGGCACGATGGCCCGCTCGCTCTGGCGCGGCCCGTATGTATTGAACGGTCGCAGGATCACCACCGGCACATCGAAGGACCTGGCATAGGACGCCGCCATCATGTCCGCGCCGATCTTGGATGCGGAGTAGGGGGATTGTCCCTGCAACGGGTGGGATTCGTGGATCGGCATGGTCAGAGCGGTGCCATAAACCTCGCTTGTGGACGTATGCACAATGCGCTCGGTTTCCCAGTGGCGTGCCGCTTCGAGGACATTCACGGTACCCAGCACATTGGTTTCCACATAGGATTGGGCAGCCGCATAGGAATAGGGAATCGCAATCAGCGCAGCCAGATGAAACACCACCGCCTGGCCGCGCACGATCCGGTTGATGAAGGCGCTGTCACGAACGTCCCCCCGAATGCACTGCAACTGGCTTCGAACGTGGTCGGGCAAATCATCCAGCCAGCCATGGCTGTCGAACGAGTTGTAGAGGGCCAGTGCCGTGACATCGGCACCTTCGCGCACCAGCGCTTCCGTGAGGTGGGATCCGATAAATCCATCCGCACCCGTGACCAGGACCTTCCTGCCGTGATAGTTCACGACCGTGCACTCCTTCGATCATGTGAGCCGTCAAACTGGCGAACGAACAACAATCCATTCATGCCAAACTCTCCTCACTTGCCAACTCTACCCACTTGCCGCGGGAGGCAGGGACACGCCGAAAACCGCCCTGAAGCCCCGCATTATCCAGACGAGGTCCGATGCAATGGTGCGCCGCGGATAGTAGGCGAGGTCGATCGTTGCCTTGGCCGGGAACAGGACCTCTCGATAAAACAGGAGCGGATCAAGGGAGGGCGGGTAAAAACAGGCTTCGTGACGGAAGAGAACCTGGGTTGGGCCGAGCAGGCCAGGCTTCCACTGTAGGACAGCTTCATTGCCGCCGCGGAAACAATCGGCGAAGGCAAGGCTTTCCGGCCGCGGCCCGACAATTGCCATGTCCCCCGTGAAAACGTTCCACAGTTGGGGCAGCTCATCAAGTTTCGTTGCCGCGAGAAAACGGCCTACCCGCGTCATGCGGCTGTCATCGTTCATGGTCAGCGCAAGGCCGAAAGGATCGGCTGTCGTCTTGAATTTGCGGAACTTGTACATGCGAAACGGTTTTGCGCCGGCACCCAGGCGCGTCTGTGCGAAAAGCACGGGCCAACCGCCCTCGACAAAGAGTGCAACGGCAATCAGGAGCATCAGTGGAGCGAGTACCATTCCCGCTACTGCGGCGAGGATGATGTCCATAGCGCGTCTGGCAATTCCGTGGCTGGTGCCAGCTACGGCGGGCCGATGCATCGTCACGTCGAGTGCGTTCATGCCGCGGCTCCCGCCCGCCCGCTGCCTTCAATCGCCGTGGCCAACGCAACAACCACCGACTCGATCGCACTTGCCGTAATTTGCGGGTGTAGTGGAATCGTCAATTCCCGCTGCGCGAAGTCCTCGGTCTTCGGCAGATGGATTTCAGTGAACATCTGGCGATAAAGCGTCATCTGGTGCACGGGCGTATAGTGGATTGTGGTCTGTATACCCTTCGTTCGCAGATGGTCGATTACCGTTTGCCGGTCGACGTCATGCGGCAGGAGGACAGGCATGATGTGGTAGGCCGAGGTCCGCGGTTTGCCGAACGGGACTGTCACAGCCGAGCAATAATCTGCGATCAGACGCCGATAGAGGACGACCAATATGCGCCGGATTTCATTCCATTCCTGCAGGTTCTGAAGTTGGACCAAGCCGATAGCGGCGCGCAATTCGTCCATGCGATAATTGAAACCGAGCATCGTCACGTCGTATTGCGGCGTGCGGCTGTTCAGCCGCTGATGTGTGCCACTGGTCATCCCATGTCCGCGAGCCTGGCGGATCGCTTCACGGAGCTGTGCATCCCGGGCGATAACGGCCCCGCCTTCCGCGGTGGTCATGTTCTTGTTGCCGTAGAAGCTAAAGGCCGCGGCCGCACCGTAAGTCCCCACCTCCTTAAGGCCGGGAGCATGCGCGGCATCCTCGACGATATGCAGTCCTCGCACACGGGCAAATCTCTGCCATTCTTCCCGGTCGGCGAGGTAGCCGGCAAAATGGACGAGAATGACTGCCTTGGTGCGTCCGGTGCACTTGGCTTCCGCGTCGCTTAGAGACATCAGTGGCACTTCGGCCGACTCTATGTCGACGAATACCGGTGTTGCTCCTACGTAGAGCACTGCATTCGCGGTCGCCACGAAGGTCAGCGAGGGAACCAGCACTTCGTCTCCAGGGCCGATCCCAAGTGCATGGAGAATGAGATGCAGGGCGGCGGTGCAAGAGCTGACGGCGACGCAATCGACCGCATCATGCACGGCCGCGAAGGCCTCTTCAAAGGCTCGTACCTGGTCCCCCATCGTCAGCCACCCACTGTCGACAACTTTGGCCAGGGCCGCCTTTTCCGGAAAGCCAAGAATAGGAGCGCTGACCAAGAGCATTACGACCTCCTCATGTTGGCGCGGCCGAGCGTTCGGCCCTCAAGCGGCCGCTGCCGAGACCTCGATCGATGCGGACTGCTCTTCCCAGGCAATGGTTTGTGCGTTTTGAAAATCTTCAACGCGTCCGATATCCAGCCAAAGCCCATCATGTTTGTAGACGTGCACATTCGTGCCGTTTTGCATCATCTGCAGCATGAGGTCGTCGAATCCGAAGGCGATACCGTCAGGTATAAAACGGAAAACATCTGGGTTCATGCAATATATACCCATGCTTACCAGATGAGATAGAGTCGGTTTTTCACGAAATACTTTAACAGTATTGTCGATCTCGTCGATGACGCCGAAGTCCATCTTGATGACGCGGGAAGCGGTGGCTATGGTGACTGGATCCGTGTGAGTCCGGTGTGATGCCACAAACCGGCTGAGACTGAGATCGGTAAGTACGTCCCCATTGAGAACAATGAACGGCTCGTCCAGTTCCTCCCTGATCAGGGAGAGCGGGCCGATAGTGCCGAGAGGTTCCAGCTCCTGGGTATAGCGTATCCTTAGATTCCACTGTGATCCGTCTCCGCATACGGTGCGGATCAAGTGCCCCAGATAGCCGGTCGTGACGTAGACTTCCTGAATGCCGTTCCGTCGCAGCCACTTCAAAAGCAATTCAAGAACCGGTCGAGCACCGATCGGCATGAGAGGCTTGGGCAAGATGGATGTGAAAGGCCGAAGGCGTGTTCCCATTCCACCGCACTGAATGACCGCTTTCATCTCGTCCTCCTATTGATACGACTGTCGCGGTGTGATGGGTCCAGCCCACCGGCCGGAAGGTACGCCAGTGTTGGTTTCGCCTCTCCGGGTGCAGCGATGGTAAGTGGCGCCCGAGAAGGCGTCGTCGTGCATTTGAATGGCACTTTCCCGGCGTTTTGATTTCAATATTCCAGCCGGCAGGGCATGGGCGCGGCAGGGCGGTCAATCAGAGCTGGGAGCTGTAGCCGCTCGATTGGCAACTGCTGTGCGCATGTCCGGCGCCGGTAACGACCTTCTCGGAAGGGCATCGCTACCGTTCGTACGAAAAAAACACTTTGCTATCTGGCCCTGAAATGTGTGCGATTGTAAGCTATATTAGCAGGTTGAAATGTGCGGATGGGCGGCGACGAGCGTCGACATACGGGGGATCAGCGGGCGGCTGATCTGTGTTGGGTCACCGTACAGTCCATCCAAAGGGAGGGTTCGGCAGCTAGGGACACATGCGGGCTGCCAAAAGGTGGGTGGTTCATGTATCGTATTATCATCGCCGATGATCACGGCTTGTATCGTCGTGGGCTGCGACTGGCATTGATGGCCGGCATTCCAGACTTGGAAATATTCGAAGCGGCGTGTTTTGATACCGTCATAAGCCTGCTTGAAGATCAGGCGCCCGTTGATCTCGCCGTCATCGACCTGAACATGCCAGGACTGTCCGGCCAGGACGATCTTCGCGACGTCTTACCGGCTCATCCCGACACACGGTTTGCAATTGTTTCAGGGACCGATTCACGCGCCGAGATTCTAACTGCCCTCTCGATTGGACTTCATGGCTATATCGTAAAGTCCCAAACGGACGAGGAGGTGGTCCTGGCGGTGAAGGAAATCCTGGCCGGCCGTATTTACGTTCCGGCACTTCTTTCACAAAGGTCCAAGGAGCCGGTACGCCTTCCATCCGAGGCTCCCACGCGAATGCCCCACAGGACCACCAGCGTCAACAATCTGGGCAGGCTTACGTCCAGACAGAAGGAAGTCCTCAGGTTGATGGCCGAAGGTTACTCGAACAAAGAGATTGCCCGCTCTCTTGAAATTGCAGAAGCGACGACGAAGATTCATGCCGCCGCCGTCCTGCGCGAACTTGGGGCACGAAATCGGACAGAGGCCGCGGTTCTGCTGAAGACATGGGCCGCCAGAGACGTCAACTAGCGCCGATTGCTTTTGGCGGCAGCCGGACCGAATATTTCAGTCCGTGAGCCAGCATCTCAAGCTTGGAAGAGTGACCCACGATAGGCTCACCGTCGGCTCCAATGATCAACGACCCAAAACCGCGCCGAGCCGAGGTGGAGACCCGGCGCTCTCCCGATTCCGACCATTCAAACACGATGTCGGCGCCGGGCTCCTGGGCTGTGAATTGCCACATGACCTCGATCCGGCCTGCCGGAGTGCCGAGAGCCCCATGCTTCACGGAATTGGTCGTAAGCTCGTGAACGATCATTGCGAAGCTCTCAGCCGAACCCTCTGCGATTTTTACTTCGGGCCCACTGATCGAGATGTTGTGCGTCCCCATGTAGGGCTGCAATTCCTGAACGATGAGGTCGCGCAAGGACGCCGACAGGTTGCCATCGCGTGAAAGAAGCAGATGCGTCGCCTGGAGTGCGCCGATTTTTTGGATCAGTGTCTGCTTATAGCGGGCGATATCGTTGTCGGGGGCACTAACCATATTCACAAGCGCCGTGATCACCGGAAACAGATTGTTGAGCCTGTGGCGCTGTTCAAGCATGGCCCGCTCTCGCTTCTTCGCCGCAGCCCGCAGCAGAATGGTTATGCGCCGATCGGTGACATCCGCGGCGACTCCTATTCGCTGTGCACGACCATCGCGCAATTCGTCCCGTCCGCGAAGAGCAATCCAGCGGATATGTCCGCCAGCTCGCCTGATGCGGATCTCCGCGTCATAGTTGGCGCCGGATGCAAGCTCTCCCGGGGCCGTCAAATTAGGCAAGTCGGCTGGATGAACGACCGCAGCCAGTTCCTGCAGCGGACGGCTCGGCGCGGGTGCCAGTCCCATCATTTCCCAGAACGCGGCCGAGCCGTTCACGGATCCGCTCTCGAAGTCTATGCGCCATGTTCCCAACCGGCTGGACGACAGCGCCAGGTCCAACCATTCCTTCTGAGCCCGGAGTGCCTCGCGGGCGGTTCGCTCTCCCGATATGTCGTCCACCATTACAAAGATGCTTTGAGGGAGAGCATCAGCTGGCACGGCCAAAGACAGCGCCAATCTTGTCCACAAAACCGTGCCGTCCTTTCTCAGGAGACGGATCTCCGAGCCGAACGAAGTCGTGTCTTTGAGGCGAGTCAATGCTTCCGCCAAAGTGTGGTTGTCGTCAGGATGGACGAGTGCCCTGACTGGCAAACTAGAAAGCTCCTCCTCGGCATACCCTGTCATCTCACAAAGACGTTTGTTGGATCGTTGCAACTCTCCGTTCTCGCTCATATTGGCAAAGCCGATAGCGGCACGTTCAAATGCCCAGCGATAACTGTTTTCGGTCGCCTCCAAGGCCACGAGTCTAGCCTCTGCAACCCGCAAAAGGGTGCGGTAGTCCTGCCTCTGCCGGTGGAAAGTCAGGGCGATCATCCCCCCTGCAACCAGCAGCAGGATGGCCCTAATCCAAACGTCGACGTCGGTTGGATTGTGAAGGACATCCCGCGCCAACAAGCCGACAGTCACCATCACAAACGTTGCCGCAAGGGCAATCAGGCGATCTTCGAGATATGAGATGGCAATAATGGTGGGAACAAACTCAAAAAAGCCGATGTCGTATGCCATGGAGGCGGGCAGCGCTGTCTCGACCGCAAGTGTCGCGACCAGGAGCGACATCGAGGCAAGGTGGGTTAGCAACTTGCCTGAGCTGTTCGGATGCAAACTGAGCGAATGCAAACGCATGTGCCAGACTATAACCTTCTGACTAGTCCGTCGAGATTAGACCGAAAAGCGTACAGACTAGTCCGACCGCAGGATTGTTCCCCGGGATTGTAGCGCGCATTTTGTCCGTTGTCGGGGGCGGATCGGACCGCAACTCTCCAAGCGACCTGACTGACATGTTTAAGGCACCTCCTGACAGGGAGGCGTTGCCGTTTTGCGGGAGGTAAGAAAATGGCACTGGTTGGTAGGCAGCATGATGGAATTCTTGGTCGCCAATATGGAAGTTTCGGGGGAAAGCCCGTCTCGGCCTTGAGAACGCAGGGTGGCCATAGTTCCGCCTGGCACCAAGCACCACAAAGGTTCGACGGCGTGGCTGTCGAGCCAAAGCAGAGCAGCCTTGCATCTGTTGTGAGAATGCTTGATCGCATCGGGTGTGGCTATCTGATCCTGAACAGCGACAGGAAGGTCATGGAGTGGAATTCAGCCGCTCAAAACACCTTGGAGCGCGAGGGCGAGGCAGCTGATACGGCCGGCAAGGTGTCGGTTGCTCTGAGGCGGCTGATCGCAAACGTGCCGGGGAATTTTCTTCCTGGCACGCTTTCATGGGTGGTGATCCGCGGTATGGGCGACAGGCCCTTGATTTTGAACGAGAAGGGCATAGCAACGCCTGACGCGACGAGTATCGTGGCGCTGCTGGATCGTGAAAACAGGTCCGGGCCAAATCCCCAGACGCTGCAAAGAATGTTTGGTCTGACGAGTGCCGAAACGCAACTCGCGCTGCGCTTGGCGCAGGGCGATGCCCCTTTGGAGATAGCCCGCAAGCGGCGCTTGAGCCGGACCACGATAAGGTCACAGCTGGCGTCGCTCTTCGCCAAGACCGAAACACGGCGCCAGGCGGAACTGGTAGCTCTTCTTGGGCGCATATGCGTCTTGCCGTGAGGTAACGGCCGTACCATGCGCGCGCGCAACAGGCTTGTGCGCGCGCAATCTGTTGCCGGCGTGCTTGTCCGCCAGCCTCACCCTACCGCCGTCGTGTGCGCACCCGGCCCAATCTTGGGCGGATTGCAAACACGTGGTTAAGCACGTGCCAGCCCGCCACCTTCATGACGGAAGGCCGGAAGATCTGAATCCCGTCCAGGAACGTGGTCAACCAGGACTGCTGGTGGAACCTCATGGGAATACGAGCAACCCGCAATGCCCGCAGCAATGTCTCGGGAGGCGGGAGATGGTTGCGGTCCTTGATGAGATTCCAGTTAAGCTGTTTGACGGCGAGGGTCACTTCGTCGACCTCGCGGAAACTCTTTGACGTTGTAATGCTTGGATGGTTCGTTGCATCGTAAAAGGTAAGCGGATCGCTTATCGCCACCATGTCCCCATGGCTGGCTAGATCCACGAAGAACAGTTGATCCACTCCGGCCGGAATCTCTTTGTGCGTGCGCATCAAGCAGCCGGCACGAATGACGTCGCTGTTGATCAACAATGTGGATGGAATAATCCCCAGGCAGCGTGTCGCGCGCACCAGATAGAGGTCCATCAGGCACTGCTGGCTGGAATAAAGCGAGATCGGTTCCTGCTGCTTGGGGACTTGGCGAAATCGCACTCGCTTGTCCTCGATTATGTTTGCGGCTGACGTCATGAAGGCGACTGAGGGGTACTGTTTGGCAATTTCGGCGAATGTCCTGAGTGCACCTGGCGCAAGCCAGTCATCGTCATGTAGCAACTTGATCCATCGTCCGGAGCAAGCCAGCATAGCGTTGTTGGTGTTCTCCACCTGACCGCGACCTCGACTGTTTTCGATGATGCGGATGCGAGGTTCGCTCCGTGCGTAGTCGGTCACGATAGCCCAGGTCTCGCCCTCCGGCCCCTCGTCGTCGCTCACGACCAACTCCCAATCGGAGTAATCCTGGCCCAAGACGCTGTCGATCGCCCTGCGGATCGTATCCGGTCGACGAAAGGTTGGTATCCCGACCGAGATAAAAGGGCGTGACCACGAGAGATCGGCCCGGTCATGCTGGGTGACCGCAACTGCCGCTTGAAGGTTGTCAACCGACGACGAATTCATGGTGTTTTTTCCTCGAGACATTCATGTTGGATGCACGTTGCAGCGCCTGCTGGTTGAGGGTCGTGGGTCAACAGATACAGTGATGCTGCCATTTTCAGAGCGAAACCCGACGCGCCGCCGGCGGCCATGAAATAGATGACGGTGACTGGCTGCCAGCCCGCCTGGGCGCCGGCGAGCAGCGGGCCAAACACGAGAACCGCCCGTGCGAGGTCGATGACCAGTCTTGTTCCTTGCCGCCGTAACAGAGCGGGAACGTCGCTGAGCGGAGTCGACAACGCCTGTGCCGCGCCCATCAGCGCCAGTGCGGTCATGATTTCCGCAGTGGGCATCCAAGGCTCGCCCAGAAGCGGAACGACCACATAGGGCGCGGCGAGGCCGAGCAGCAAGATCGGCACCGCGGTAAAGGCGGCGGCCAGCAGGAGAAGCCCGCGCGCCACACCAAGCAGGTGTCCACGATTGCTGTTCCGGTTTGCTTCGGCGACAAAAACATTGCTGAGCGGTGTGGCGATCAGCGTCACCGGACCGGTGACCAGCCGCGCGGCCACGCCCAAATATCCGGCAAATGCGGTGCCGAACAGCCCGCCGACAAGGACTGCTGGAAGATTGTTGATTGCTATGCTCGCGAGCGTTGCGGGAATATCGAACAGAGGAAATTTGTATTCCCGCCGAGCCTTTTCCAATACCGCACGCCAAGGTGCCCAGGCGATGCCACGCAAATCCTCCCAACTCATCACCCGATAGCCGATCACCCCAATGAAGACGAACTGGCTTAAAATATGGGCATGGATCATCGCTTCACCGCCGAGTTCGGCGATGCCGAAAGCCAATTGCAGTGCAGCCATGCTCGCCGGCAGGATCAGGCGCCCGAGAGCAAAATCGCGCAAAAGCCCGGCACGCAGACTCCAGCAGTTCATGGCTTCGACCAGACCTGCGCCTCCCATTCCAATCGGAATGAGCCAGGCGAGCGAGCCGAGGCGATTGGGAGCAAGGTTCGACAGCATCTGTCCGGCCGAAAAGGCCAGGACGGTCGTCACGAACACAGCCAAGAGAATAAGCTTGACCGTCACATAGGCCTGCGCGTTCCCCTTGACCCCATAGAGCGAAGCCTCGAAGCGCAATGCCGCGACCCCGGCGAGTATGTTCACGATCGACAGATAAATCGTAAAGATGCCGAAATCGGCCGGCGAATAGAGCCGCGCCAAAACCGGGATTGCGGCAAGAAGGGTGAGCTGGCCGACAATCGCCATTGCCGACACTCCGCTTGCTGCACGAATGATCGAGCCGATCGGGCTCGGCCGAACAACGATGATGGCTGTGCCTGCCGCAGGAACCGTCTTGGGTCTCAGAAGGTCGCTTGGTGCCATCGGTTCGCGCTTCCGAGGGAGGCAAATATCGGGGATTGCCGCAGCCTACGATGCACACCGGACCTTGCCATCATTCACCTGAATGACGCGCTCTGCTGACAGGCTGCACCGTGAATCGTCCTGGCCGCTCGCTGGATGAACCGCCCCAGGATCGTCCGTAGCCCAAGGACGAGCCTGTGGCCGTCATGCTATTTGCTCGCGCAAGAGGTCAGCGCTGTCCTCGAGCCGATATCCGGCATGTTTTTTCAGATTCACTCGCGTGAGGACACTGCCAACAGGTATCGCAAGAGAACCGTTGCCCTGAAGGAGTTCCAGCACCCCGCGAGCGAGGGTGCGTGGCGTTTTCCTCCACCGGATGGCGAAAAGAACCACGTCCGCCCATCCTGGCAGAAATTTGGCTTCCGGCTGCCCCAGCGCCGACGGCAGGTTTATGATCACGATGCGATAGGTCGCGTGCAGATCCGCCATCACTTTGCCTCCGTCCTCGCATGATAGCAGCGCCAGCAGGTCGTCCGACGGAGCGGCGGTCATTACGTCGATCCCGATTTCATGCAGCCTGGCAACGGCACCTTCCAGGTCGCAGCGATTGCAAACATAGTCAGCGAAGGAATGGCGGTTCTTGCGTTCGCTGAACTGGTGCAGGAACTCGAGCGTGAGCTGAACGCCCTTGCGTTCAAGATCGACCAACAGAACTCGACCGCCCAGTCGCGTGCCGGCGAGCGCCAGGCTCCACGCGAGCTCGGTCCCGCCATCCTGCGGCACGCTGGAGGTGACAAGCGCCGTGTACGACGAACGAGCCCTTAGCGCATTTGGTGCCGCCGCAATCAGCAACGACGTCACGGCGCGGCTATATGCGGACCTGCGCTCCCCCAGCACGAGGTTTCGCAGTTGTTTGGCATGCATTCCGCCTGCTTCGGGAATCTGCCCCACACAGGGAACCTTGAGCACCGCTTCTGCCTCGGCCTCGCCACGGAAAGTCCGGTCGAAATGATTGCGCATCGTGACGTACATCGCCCCCAGAATGGCGAATAGGATCATCCCAGGGGGAACAAGGAAGATGGCTGGCAAGGTCTGCGGGATAGTCGGCGGCCAAGCAGCGGACAGGATGGAAATTCCAGCTGAGGGAACTCCGATACGCCGCGTCAAATCCTGTTGTCGACCAAGGAGTTCGTTATATCGCTGGGTCAGCAGGCTGACCTGCGGCTCGAGAGCCCGCAAACCGGAAAGCCGGCTGGCGGTGTCGGCCATGACCGCATCCAGGATGTTCTTTCGGCTTTCAAGAGCGGCGATCTGTGCACGGAAAATGTTTGCATCGGCAGCAATCTTGTCGACGCCTTGTTCGATCTTGCTTTGCGTCGTGGCTCTGAGTTCCTGGTCTGCCGGCGCGAGAGCCTGTCGAGCCGCAAGGTCGGCAAGTTCAGGCGCGCCAATAGCTTCGGCCAAGGCGGTGAGAGAGGCCCCATGCTCTCGAAGCCCCTGGACGTATCGAAGCCGAGATTCCACAGCGGCGAGGTCCGCCTTTGACATCGACAATTGCTGGCTGAGGTCGGCCCGTTCCCTGGCTGCATTGTCCGCCGAGCCTTGGTCGATGGCTCCGTGGCTCAGCCGATATTTCTCAAGGCGGTCTGCCGCTGCCTGCAGATCATTTTGCAGCCCGGGCAAACTGGCGGTGATCGCATCGAGCTCTTGCTGGTCGGATGCCTGCCTTTTCTTCGCCAGGGAGTCGACATAAACCTGAGCGAATGTGTTGGCCACGAGCGCCGCCCGCGCGGGGCTGTCATCGGCAAAAGCGACGGAGATTACTCTCGATCGCAGCTCCTGCCCGACCCGCATGCCTCGCCGCAAAGCTCTCAACTCGGAGGCATCCTCGGCTTGTGGACCGTTGGCTACCTGGTCCGCCCCTGGCCACAGCCAGTCCAGTAGACCGCCGGCAAGTGAGCGTGTCCTTGGGGGAGGGGTGGCAGACGGTTCAAGCCGGGAATTCCTGCTCGCGGAATTGTCCTGTCCGGTTTCCGCCGCACCTGTCTTGCGCAGTGCCGCCATGACGCGGCGCAGGTGATCTTGCGACGATAACATCGTGATGTGGTCATCTATGCTTGAATCAACGAGGTCCTGCGAAGACGGGGCGCCGACGGGCAGTGAACCGCGCGAGGGGGCGTCGACGATAAGCTGGGTTGTTGACTCGTAGAGAACTGGTCGAAGGCTTCCCAGCAACCCCGCCAACAAGCCGCCCAACACAGCGAAGGCAACAATAGACCATTTTCTCCTTGCCAGAATCACGAAGAGTTGGCGCGACGCGGTGGGCGGCTCGACATACTCACGCAATGACCGCACGGGCACTCTGCCTTCGAGAACCGGTGCTGGTAGTTGATTGACCCGTGGCAGCTGGATCGGGCTGATTGCGGAACCTACCATCTTACACTCCTGCCAGGTCGCGTTCATGAGTTGGGCCGGTTTGCTGTGCTTGCCGATTGGCCTTGCTCCGCCAGGCCTGGAACATCAACGCGGACCACAATTCGCGCGAGCGGTTATGGCCATCAATGTGATCGCGCCAGCAGGCGTCGATCTTCGCGGTGTCCAATACGTCACTGCTTTCGGTTCGCATGTCGGCGAGAAGATCGGTGGCCCAGTTGCGCAGCGGACCCCGCAGCCATGCAGCGATAGGGACATCGAAGCCTTGTTTCGGACGCTCGATCAGGAACTGCGGGAGATAGCGGCGTAGCAATTGGCGAAGGATCCATTTGCCGGCGCCATCACGAACTTTCATGTTGGATGGCAGCCGCCAGGAGAATTCGACAACGCGGTGGTCAAGCAGAGGACACCGACCCTCAAGGCTGTTGGCCATGGTGGCACGGTCCAGCTTCACCAAGATATCGCCAGGCAAGTAGCCCGCCATGTCATCGTACAGAAGACGGGAGAGCAGGTCGTCAAGCGGCGGACCGCCGTAGCCGTGGGTTGGTTCGGTCGGCCGCTGATATCCAAGGTTTTCAGCTTGTGGCCGCGCCAGCCGCTGAAACAATTCGTCTTCGTTCGATGCCGTGAGCAGCCGGGCGAGGCGTTCCATTCGGTCGCTCCGGATAAAATGCCTCGCGCTCGCAGAGAGCGGCAGTTTGCCAACGGCATCGTCACGTCCGGCGCGTGCGAAAAACCCTGCCCCTGCCGCCAAGGTTCGGCGCAGTTGTCGGGGCAGGCGCAGGTGCCGTTTCAGCCGCTCCGCCATAAAGTGGCGGCCGTATCCTGCGAAGCATTCGTCACCACCGTCGCCCGACAGCGCTACGGTGACGTGCTGACGAGCGAGCCTGGCAACGAGCAAGGTCGGTATTTGTGATTCATCGGCGAAGGGTTCATCCCAGACCTGGGGCAACTCGGGAATGACGTCACGTGCGGCGCTTGGCGAGAGGTGAAGTTCGGAGTGGTCGGTACCCAGATGACGGGCAACGGCCGCTGCGTATGGAGCTTCATCAAAGCCGCCCTCTCCGAACGAGATCGTGAAGCTGCGAACCGGCTTGCAGGATTGGGCCTGCATCAAGGCGATCACGGCTGAGCTGTCGATCCCGCCCGACAGGAAGCCGCCCAGAGGCACGTCGGCGATCATACGTTCCCGCACAGCCAGCCGAAGCCGGTTGTCCAGTTCGTCAACCAGATCTTCGTCGGTGCCGATGGCGGGATTCCGTCGCCCATCGGCAGCGACGGCAGCCAGCGACCACCAGCGGTGAACGCATCGGGAAAGACGGTCCGCGCTGCGGTCTTCGGCAAAATTCGCCGCCGTGACGGAAAGGACAGAACCAGGCGGCAGTTTGAACACGCTTCGCCAGATACAGCGATGGTCCGGCACCCATCCCGTCGAAAGCATTGCCGCGGCGGCATCAAGATCAAGGTCGGGAGAAAAGCCCGGAAAGCAATTGATCGCCTTCAGCTCAGACGCGAAAACCAGCGCATCTCGGGTCGATGCGACATAGAGGGGCTTTTTGCCCATTCTGTCGCGGGCCAGATGCAGGGTTCTTGTCTTGAGATCCCACAATGCGAAGACGAACATACCGGCAAAGCGATTGAGGGCGGCCTCAAGCCCCCAATGCTCGATTGCGCAGAGCATCACTTCGGTGTCGCTAGCACCTTGAAAGGTTTGGCCCGCACACTCGAGTTCGCTACGCAAATCGCGAAAATTGTATATCTCACCGTTGAAGGTGATCACGTACCGACCGCTGGCGGAATGCATCGGCTGGTGCCCGGCGGCTGACAGGTCGACAATTGCCAACCGCCTGTGGCCCAGTGCGATTCCAGCTTCGCGGTCGATCCAGAGCCCCTCGCCATCCGGCCCCCGGTGACGCAGCGATGCAGTCATGCGCCCGATCGCTCCAAGCGGCTTTATGTCCAGAGCGTCCGAAGCCAATAGAATTCCCGCGATCCCACACATTAGGCCACCCTCGGTTCAGCAAGCTGCCGCCGAAGTGCGGTCGGATTTCCGGCAACGAGGCAGAAAGCCAGCGAAAACCACACGATCGGGTGGCGGATGATCAGGTGAGGCATGCTGAAGATTATCGTCGATCCCCCGAGCACCAGCAGGGCGTCGAATCCCGCTCGCCAGGCGGAGGACATGGCGGCGCCCACGATCCAGACCAACGCCATCACGGCAAGCAATCCGCCCTGCAGGTAAAGGTCGAGAACGGTGTTATGCGCCTCGAAAGGTCGCTGTAGAAATTGACGGTCGGCCACGGGAGGCCGCTCGAGGTGGGGGCCAGGGCCCAGTCCCAGGGACCCGGATTTCAATCCTTTTTCCACAGCCTCCTGCCACAGATAAAGCCGGAGTTCGAACGTTTCGACGGTCGCTTCCCCGCCTTCGTCTTTGGTAAGGCTCTTCGCAAAATTGGCGACGCTGGTCTCTTCGGTGAGCGCGTACGGCGTCATTGCAAGCGCTAGAGGGAAGGAGCCTGCCAACAGCATAATTGCCGCCAGGCGGGGCATGCTGGCGCGGCCGCTCGTTGCTATCCATGCACGAAGCCGCAATCCGATGAAGATGAGGCAGCTCAGGATGCTGGTATAGAGATAGGTGTCGCTCTTCGTCAGTCGGCCGACATAGAACGTCAGGAGCAGGCATGAGAATGCTAGCAAACGAGCCCATGGGTTGCGCGTGGTCGTGGCAAGATGCAAAGCCAGCGGGCCAAAGAGCGCGCAATAGAGCGCGAGTTGGTTCGGGTTCTCTGACCAGCCACGGAACCGGTCCCAATACCAGGGATCGACGCCGGATTGGTGGATCGCACCATAAGCCAAACCAAGCTGTATCACAAAGGCCCCATTGGCAAACGCGACCACGTACCATGCGCTGCGGCGCAGATGCCGATCGGCGTCCGGTTCCGCCGCGGCCAGGCACGTAAAGCTTGCCAGCAACACATAGGCCATAACGTCATGTACAAACCCGGTCAGATAAAGAACGGTGGTCAGGTAACCGACGATCGTGCCGATCCCCAAAGCGAGCGACAGGAGCAGCCAGAAGCTCGCCAGTTGGACAAAAGCGGGTGTGAGCTGGAGACGACCGCCAGCGAGTATTCGTCCAATCGCCAGCACGATCCAGATCGCGATGAACAATTCGCCATAGCCGAGCGGCAATCCCGGAACGCCTAGTTGCGTCGCATAGGACATAGCAACCCCCAGGGCGAGCAAGGCGTCCCGGATCATTGATGTGCCCCGCCTCGGTGATTTGCGAGGCCGCCTCCAAGCCCAACGGCAGGGAGTGGTCGCATGTGCCCCGCGCGGAGTGTGTTGTCGTAAAGGTCGCAGTACTGGTCGACCACCAGCGGCAGGGCAAATCGCTTCCGGACAAGTTCAACAGAACGGGCGCCCATCGCCTTGGCCGCCGCGCGGTCGGACAGCAAGTCTATTGTTCGCGAGGCGAGGGCATCGGCATCATGCGGCGCAACCAGGTAGCCGTTCCATCCGTCTTCGACGACGTCGCTGCAGCCTGGCATCCTTGAGGCCACGATGGGCAGTCCCGCCAGCCCCGCCTCCAGCAATACACGCGGAACCCCTTCGCGATACTGAGTGGGAAAGGCGAATACATCGGCCATGCCAAGGAGGTCGGCGACATCGCGTCGTGGACCCAAGGCCAGCACATGAGGTGCATGCCGATCGAGTTCCGACTTGTCGATTGCGAATGAGCCTTCGGATTCTCGTGGGCCGACGAGCACAAACCGTGCCGAGGGCCTTGCGGACAGAATGCGAGGGACCGCCTTGAGAAGGGTCGCCACGCCTTTCTGGCGCGTCAAACGGCCGACGAAGATCACCACTTCGGCGGACTGAAGGCCGAGGTCCTTTCGCATCTTCGTTGCTGAGGACCCGAGATGGCGCACCGTTGCGAACGCGCCGACATCGATTCCGGAACTGCGTATCAGTCGCGAACTTCCGCGACCGATCAGCCGAAAGCGCTCGAAGAACAGTTGGTCGTCGCTATTTTGGAATACGGTCGCTGCCGTCCAGGAAGACGCAAGCCATTGCAGTGCGCAATAGACCGGACGCAAGGCCAGGGCTCGAGGCTCCAGCGATGAGAACGTCCATCCCAGTCCGTTGATGGTGCGAATGACCGGAACAGTTCCCCGTACCGAAAGGGGCGTTAACAGATTTGGCTTGGTGTCGAAGCTCTGGATGATGTCAGGCTGAAGCTCCTGCATCAAGCGGCGCATCGTTCCGAAAGTGCGCCATTCCCCGCCTCCGCTTGCAAAGCGGTCGAAGGAGAACCTGTGATGCGAAATGTCATGCCGTAAAAACGGTACGGGAGAACCGCTCGAGACCGCCGTAACGCGAAAGCCTTTCTCTCGCAGCGCGATGAGGAAGGGAACTCTCAAGGCGTGATCCTCGCCTCCCACGCAGACCAGGTGCGGGTTCATCTGCCTCTCCCAAGCGCACATGGCCGATTGGCTCTCGATGCTGCCATGGCCCGGTTTAATCACCTCTGAGCGCATGCCGCCCGAGTGCACGCTAGGGGGACACCAGGTGCCTGTCCTCGTCCGTTTGAATGACACCAGTGATGTTTGGAAGGGTGGCGACCAGCGAGGCGAGATTCCCTCGCGATTGCCGGAGCGTTCATGTGACTCGTGTCTTGCGGGATGAGCGCGGTGCTTGCCTGAGCCGGTACGGGTGGCCGGTCTGCATCACCTTGGTTGTCCAAGGTTTTCGAGTGTCCAATTGCGGCGGCGCGGTGCCTGAGCTCCGCGGTTCGCTGATGGCAAAAAATCTTTGTGGTTGCGCTGGGCCGTCAAGCCGGCCCTCGGCCTGCGTCGCCCGGTCTTCAGGACGGAACCCGCACGTCAGCTGTTGGTCCACACATCCGGAACATCTGTCGGCGAGGGGGCCCGGGGGGCCCCGCCGGGGAAAAAGAGTGTTTGGTGGGGGGGGGGGGGGGTGGGAACCAAAAACAAAGGGTTAAACGAAAAGCGGGGGTGGGGGCGGCGGCATGGGAGTT
>NZ_JAMYRE010000026.1:0-99345 GCF_040321265.1 Mesorhizobium sp. M0491 | reverse complement strand
CACGAACAGGATGGAAACGAATCTCCATCCTGTTCGATAGGTCTTACCAGATCCTCATCCAGCCCAACTTAAGTGAACTGCATTACGCCGAGGGGCGGGCCTTGGACCGGTTAAGGGAGCGCGGCGCGCCTGGTTGTCCGATCCACGTCCTGCTGGACGCGCTGGGTCAGGCGGCGCTGCGCGTTTCCGAGATGACTTCAACGATGCCGTTGACGACGGACTCGACCAGTTGCGGGTCGTCGCCTTCGGCCATCACGCGGATCAGCGGTTCTGTCCCTGACGGCCGGATAACCAGCCGTCCGGTCTTGCCGAGGCGGTTACGGGCGTCTTCGATGGCGGCCTTGACCGGCGCCTCCTCGAGCGGCTTGCCGCCGGAAATATGGACGTTCTTCAGAAGCTGCGGCACCGGTTCGAACTTTTTCGACAGTTCGCTGACCGGCCGCCCCTGCCGCTTGATGCAGGCCAGCACCTGCAGCGCCGAGACCAGGCCGTCGCCGGTCGTCGAAAAGTCGGACAGCACGATATGACCTGACTGTTCGCCGCCGACATTCAAGCCATGCGCGCGCATATGCTCGACGACATAACGGTCGCCAACCTTGGTGCGGTGCAATTGCAGCTTCATGCCGCCGAGGAAGCGCTCGAGGCCGAGATTGGACATCACCGTCGAAACGACGCCGCCGCCCGCAAGCCGCCCGCTCTGGTGCCAGGATTCGGCGATCAGCGCCATGATCTGGTCGCCATCGACGATCGCGCCGTTTTCATCGACGATGACGACGCGATCGGCGTCGCCGTCGAGCGCGATGCCGATGTCGGCGCGCACTTCGTGCACCTTCTTTTGCAGGCCGGCCGGATGGGTCGAGCCGCATTCCTTGTTGATGTTGAAGCCGTTGGGCTCGACATTGATGGCGACGACTTCGGCGCCCAGTTCCCACAGCGCCTCGGGCGCCACCTTGTAGGCCGCGCCATTGGCGCAATCGACGACGATCCTCAAGCCCGCGAGCGACATCGAGCGCGGCAAGGTGCGCTTGGCGAATTCGATGTAGCGGTCATGCACGCCGTCGACGCGCTTGGCGCGGCCAAGCCCGTCGGAATCGGCGAGCGCCAGTTCGATATCCTTGTCGAGCATGCTCTCGATGCGCTCCTCGATTTCGTCGGAGAGCTTATAGCCGTCGGGTCCGAACAGCTTGATGCCGTTGTCGTAATAGGGGTTGTGCGAGGCCGAGATCATGACGCCGATATCGGCGCGCAGCGAACGCACCAGCATGGCGACAGCCGGAGTCGGGATCGGGCCGAGCAGGAACACGTCCATGCCGGCGGCACAAAGACCGGCGACCATCGCATTCTCGATCATATAGCCGGAAAGCCTGGTGTCCTTGCCGAGCACGACACGATGTCGGTGGCTGCCGCGCTGGAAGGAAAGGCCGGCGGCCATGCCGACCCGCATCGCGATTTCAGCGGTCATCGGAAACTTGTTGGCGCGTCCGCGAATGCCGTCCGTGCCGAAATAATTCCCTGCCATGCTAGTCAGCTTCCTCGAAGTTTCTTCCCCGGCACGTCATGCCACAATTGGCCGGCGCGCTATGATCACATTGTGTGATTATACGTTACCAATTCTTAGAAAACCATTGTTGTGCACTGCACACAACGTGGCTGCAACCTGACATGCCCAGACTGCCATGCTGCAATATACAAGTCATTCGAGCCTTTCAGCGCGGATGCATCAGGAAAACCTTGCTCTCAACCAGGCAATGGACAACGATTTCATCACCTTATCGGGAGAAGCCGGTTTTCGGCGATATATACGCCACTTAGCATCTGGCGCAACCGGCCGTTGAGCGTTATTGATTTGCAGGGACGTATCATGGGCTGCTGCAACGGAGAAACGCTATGCTCATCCACCGACTTGCCACTTTGACCGGCCTCGCCGTCGCGACCTTGTTCCTGGCCGCGCCAGCCAACGCACTGACGATGGCCGAGTGCAGCACGAAGTATAACGCCGCCAAGGATGCGGGGACACTCGCCGGAGCGACCTGGAATCAGTTCCGCAAGGCTCAATGCGGCACCGATGCCGCGGCAACCACCGACGCCAAGCCGGCCGATACCAAGAAGGCAACTGACACCACGAAGGCTGCCGAGACGAAGCCGGCCAAGGCTGCCGCCGCGACGGACGACAGCACGGCCAAGGGCCTGACGGCGAAGGAATGCAGCACCAAATACCAGGCGGCGAAGGCCGCCGGCACGCTGAACGGCATGAAGTGGAACGACTTCCGCAAGTCCGAATGCGCCGCCGGTGCATCCGCCGCTGCCGCCGCCAAGCCGGCAGCCACCAAGGCAGCCGCGGCTCCCGCCGACGGCAAGGGCCTGAGCATGGCCGAATGCAGCACCAAGTATCAGGCTGCCAAGACGGCCAACACGCTGAAAGGCATGAAGTGGAACGACTTCCGCAAGGCCGAATGCGGTACCGGTGCCTCGGATGACGACACCGTGCCGGCCGCCGACGAGGCGAGCTACACCAAGGAGCCGGCAAAGCCGACCACGGCCGCACCCAAGGGCGTCACTTTCCCGTCCGCGATCTCGGCTAAATATTCCAGCGAGACCCCCGGTAAAGGCCGCATGCACACTTGCCTCGACCAGTATTATGCCTTGAAGGACGCCAATGCGCTTGGCGGCCTGAAGTGGATCCAGAAGGGCGGCGGCTTCTACAGCCTGTGCAATGCCAAGCTGAAGAGCTGATCGCTTAGCCATAGTCTCCAAACAAAGGCCCGCGCATCGCAAGATGCGCGGGCCTTTTTTGTTGCGCGAAGACGCATACTGCCTTGCTCGCAACTGCATGTCGCCGGGCTGCCGGCATCATCAATTCGCCTACTGCCCACCGCCAAGCTCATCGGTAGTCCGTAACGATTCTGGTTGAACATATAAAGAACAAACCGTATACAAAAAGACGTCAAACTTATTATCAACCAGGAGGGTCTTATGCACAGTTTGAAATTGGCGGTATTGGCTGCGACCGCATTTGTCGCTTGGAGCGTCGCCCCCGCAAGCGCACTGACGATGAAGGAATGCGGCGAGACCTATCGAACAGCCAAGGAAGGCGGCACTCTGAACGGCATGGACTGGACAGCTTTTCGCAAGGAGAAGTGCGCGACATCAGCAGCGGACAGTGTCAGCGAGGATACGGTCAAAACCGAGCCGCAGACGAAAAAGGAAACCAGCGCGGCGGTCGCCCCCACTGTAGCGCCCGCGGGCGTGACATTCCCAACCACGCTGGCCGCCGAGTTCGAGACCGAAAAGCCCGCGAAGGCGCGCATGAAGACCTGTCTCCAGGGCTACCATGGCAACAAGGACGCGGGCACGTTGAACGGCCTTCGCTGGATCCAGAAGGGCGGCGGTTATTACAGCCTGTGCAATGCCAAGCTGAAGAGCTGAGCGACAAGACATCTGAAGAAGAGAAGGCCTGCGAACCGCAGGGTTCGCGGGCCTTCTTTGTTGCCTTCGAGGGCACGCCCGCGGCGACGTTGCCAATCTCCCCCGCAAGGGGGGAGATTGGCTATCACCTAGGCTTTCGCCAATCGTCATCGTCGCAGATGCGAGGTCGCGGACAACTCCTCCCCAACGCCAAAAACAAAAAACGCCGCGGAGCAAGCCGCGGCGTTCGATGAAATCAGTGGTCAAGCTCAGCTCGATGGCTGCGGTTCCATGCCGCCTTCGGGCTCCGGCCCCTTCTTGCGCCGGCCGCCGGACTTCGGCACGGCAGAGCCACGGCTCGGCGGCGTGTCGTCGCCAAGGTCGCGCGCTGGCTTGTGGCCGGCGATCAACTGCTTGATCTCCTCGCCGGACAGCGTCTCGTATTCCAGCAGGCCCTGCGCCAGCGCGATCCATTCCTTCTTCTTCTTGGTCAGGATGGACTTCGCCGATGAGTAGGCCTCGTCGATCAGGCGGCGCACTTCGGCGTCGATGATCTGCGCCGTTTCTTCCGACACGTTCTGCGTGCGCGCCACCGAGTGGCCGAGGAACACTTCTTCCTGGTTGTCGCCATAAGCGACATGGCCGAGCTTGTCGGAAAAGCCCCAGCGTGTGACCATGGCGCGCGCCAGTTTGGTCGCCTGCTCGATATCCGAAGAGGCACCCGAGGTGATGTTTTCCTTGCCGAACTTGAACTCCTCGGCGACACGGCCGCCCATCATGATGGCGAGCCGCGAGATCATGTATTTGTAGCTCATCGAATAACGGTCGCCTTCGGGCAACTGCATGACCATGCCGAGCGCGCGACCGCGTGGGATGATCGTGGCCTTGTGCAGCGGATCGGCCGACGGCACGTTCAGCGCGAGAATGGCGTGGCCTGCCTCGTGGTAGGCGGTCAGCTCCTTCTCGGCCTGCGTCATGGCCGACGAGCGGCGCTCGGCGCCCATCATGATCTTGTCCTTGGCGTCCTCGAATTCGGCCATGGTGACGAGGCGCTTGTTGCGCCGTGCCGCCATCAGCGCGGATTCGTTGACGAGGTTCATCAGGTCAGCGCCGGAAAAGCCCGGCGTACCGCGCGCGATCACCTTGAGGTCGACATTGGGCGCCAGCGGCACGTTGCGCACATGCACCTTGAGGATCTTCTCGCGGCCGACGATGTCGGGGTTCGGCACCACGACCTGGCGGTCGAAGCGGCCTGGCCTGAGCAGTGCCGGATCGAGCACGTCGGGCCGGTTGGTGGCAGCGATCAGGATGATGCTTTCGTTGGACTCGAAGCCGTCCATCTCGACCAGGAGCTGGTTCAGCGTCTGCTCGCGTTCGTCATTGCCGCCGCCGAGGCCGGCGCCGCGATGACGGCCGACAGCGTCGATTTCGTCGATGAAGATGATGCAGGGCGCGTTCTTCTTGGCCTGGTCGAACATGTCGCGGACGCGGCTTGCACCGACGCCGACGAACATCTCGACGAAGTCAGAACCGGAAATGGTGAAGAACGGCACATTGGCTTCGCCGGCAACCGAGCGGGCGAGCAGCGTCTTGCCGGTTCCCGGAGGGCCGACAAGCAGCACGCCGCGCGGAATCTTGCCGCCGAGCCGCTGGAATTTCTGCGGATCGCGCAGGAACTCGACGATCTCTTCCAGATCTTCCTTGGCTTCGTCGACGCCGGCAACGTCCTGGAAGGTGACGCGGCCATGCGCTTCGGTGAGCAGCTTGGCCTTCGACTTGCCGAAGCCCATGGCGCGACCGGAGCCGGACTGCATCTGGCGCATGAAGAATATCCAGACGCCGAGGATGAGGATCATCGGCAGCCACGAGATCAGATAGCCGAACAGCGAATTGGAACCGTCTGTTTCAGGCCGCGCATTGATGGTGACGTTCTTGTCCTGCAGCCGCGAGACCAGCGAAGGATCGCCGGGCGAATAGGTCTGGAAGCCGCTGGCATTGTCGGTGTAGGTGCCGCTGATACGGGCGCCCGCGATGGTCACCGTCTTGACCCGGCCCGCCGCGACATCCTGCAGGAACTGCGAATAAGGCACATCGCTGGAGGCCCCTCGCGTCTGCGGCGTCTGAAACAGATTGAACAGGGCTATGAGCAGGACCGCTATGATCGCCCAGAGCGCGAGGTTGCGATAGTTCGGATTCATCAATTGTCCCGTTGGCGTCCGCGGGGCGGACACGCGTCATGAGAGGAAACTTGCGCCTAACATAGGGAGAGCGTCCCCCCTTGCCAAGCAGAACAGCACGTCTGGGTTAAGCTTTCGCGCAACCATCAGCCGGCACTGTGGCCGCTGAAAGGCAAGGGCGGCACCGGGGCCGCGCCAATCAGCCCGGCCACGGCCCGCGCCGGCGCCAGGTCGAAGGACGGCAGGAAGCGGGCAAAGGGCGCAACGACCGGCCGCACTTCAACCGCCATTGGCGCCCGGCTATCCCCCGACAAATCAAGGCATTCACCGGCCTGCCACAACGCCGGCTCGGCGGCGAGCGCGGCGCGCATCAGGCTCGGCGGGGTTTTTCCATCGCCCTTCGCCAGCCGCTTCGCCGCTGCTGCGCCGAACGGGGCAATCAACAATGCGCTGCTGCTGTCGTTCAATGTGATGCGCCGGCGGCCATCCCAGACGGTGCCGTCCGTGATGGCAGCGGCGGAGGGCAGGCCGCGCGCCTCGCGGCGCAGGAAGATGCCGGAGCGCCGGGAATCCACAACCGTCCGCGACAATGTGGCGCAAAGAAATCCAGCCCTCAGCCGACCGAACAGAGTCTCGCTGCGGGCCTGATCCGGCAGGAAGGCAATTCCGCCGGCCATGGCCAGCAGGATACGCAACGCATAGACGGCCGCTCGCTCGTCACCTGTGTTCAGCAAAAGCGGATCAAGACGAATGAGCCCGCAGGACAGCCGGGTCGCGAAATCGCCGATCAAACTAGCGGCGGCGAGGCCGAGTTGACTGCGCGCGCGGCCCTCATGCGCGGCCAACGCCAGTGCATCGCCGATGCGCTGTGCACCGTTGCCGTCGGCAAGGGCTGCCCGCATGCGCGGCCGCTCGAAAGCCTCGTCGGCATTGGTCGGGTCGTCGGCCCAGCCGACATTCTCACGCCGCAGGACATCTCGCAGCGCCGCGCGCCGCAACCCGAGAAGCGGCCGCACGATCCACGCGCGAGAGTCATACAGGGTGGCCGGCGCCATGCCGGCAAGTCCCCGGCCTGCCATTTCGGCATGGCCTTGGCCCTCGTCCCGCGCCAATCCTTCTGCGCGCGCTTGCCGCATCAACACCGTCTCCGCCTGGTCATCGGCGGTATGGCCGGTGAGGATCATGCCGACGCCTTCGGCTTGTGCCGCTTCGGACAACAGCCGGTAGCGCGCCTCGCGAGCGGCGGCGGGCAGGCCGGTCGATGGCTTGAGGCCCGACCATGTCAGGATGCGGTGTGAAATTCCGAGTCTGGCGCACAGCTTCGCCACTGCTTGCGCTTCCGCAGCCGAACCGGACCGCAAACCGTGGTCGATCGTCACCGCCAGCAGCTTGGTTGCCGGCGCCGTACGGTCGAGATGGTGTCTGAGAAGAAGGAGCAGGGCGGTCGAGTCGCTGCCGCCGGACACGGCCGCAACAGCGCCGCTGGTAAAATCGATATGCGAAAAAGGGTTAGACGAAAGGTCCGGCTCGGTGTCGAGCATAATGCATGTCGCCCAAAAGTGATCCCGGTTTCAGGACAACGACATGTAGGACAAGGATCAGCAGGCAGCCAGAGCCTTCTCTTGCTTGACGCGTTCCTTGAGCGCACTGGAAATATCAGGGTAGCGCTTGCCGACCTCGCTGAAGGTGGCACAGGCAACATCATGCTGCTTGAGGCCGACCAGCGACACGCCGAGCTTCAGCAACATGTCGGGAGCTTTCTTGGCCTTGGGGTAGTCCTTGCTGGCGGCAAGGAAAGTCTCGGCCGCATCGCGGTATTTCTGCTGGCCGAGCAATGACTCGCCCAGCCAGTAATGCGCGTCCGCCGCCTTCGCATCCCTGGGGAAGCGGGCGATGTGGTCGCGAAAACCCTGCTCGGCGGTGCCGTAGTCGCCCGAGAGGATGAACTGGTATGAGTTGCGGTAAAGCTCCTCCGGGTTGTTGGTGGCGGGCAACGCCGCGACTACCGTGTCGGACTTGCCGGCCTTGGGCGCCGCCCCGGCGACTGGCGCGGTGTCCTGCGCCGGCGCGGTCGATTGTGTGTTGCCGCCGGCATCGATGACATTGCCATTCTTGTCGACGGTGATGGTGCCGAAATTCTTTTCCGGCGCTCCCGTACCGGGAATGACCTTGCCGGGGTCGCCATCGGGAGATTCGACGATGACGTCCTCGACCGTCTTGCCGCCTGCCGATTGGTCGTTGGCGGGCGCGGCGCCGGCATCGGCCGGCGCCCGTATTGCCGGGGCCGCCGCCACGTCGTTGTCGGGGCCGGTGGTGGCGTCCGATTTCTTCTGCGCCGGCGGCTGCCCGCCTTGCGTGCCGCCACCTTCCAGCTGCTGGAAGCGGAATTCATTATCTTCCTGCTGCTTGCGAATCTGCTCCTGCATCTGCAGGACCTGGAAATTGAGTTCCTCGATCTTGCCGTTCATCTGCCGCAGTTGCTCTTCCAGGCTGGTGACAGCGGCAGGATCGGACTGCACCAGCTGAACCTGGTCCGGTTTCTTCTTTTGACCAAAAAACCCCGGCAATTCGATACTGGGAAGATGGAAGGTAAAGCCGCTGTCGGTTGATTGCCCTGTGCCACTAGCCAAGGCGGTGACGCCTGATAGGAGCAGCAGCGCAAGCGTGCCGCTCAGAACCGATCTCAAATGCATGTGCCTCTCGCAGTGATTTCGTTAGCTTGTTCGCGCCTTCCAATCAGAATGGGACCAGCCAAGCGCCCTCGGCTCATAGCAGGAGCCGAGACTTCGGCCAAATTTTGTTTCGAGCATCCGGATATGAAAAAGGCGGCCCCAGGGCCGCCTTTCGCGCAGGTATGTTGCATTTTTACTGCTAGACGGCCGCGCGTTCTTTGACGCGCCGGTCGGCTGCGTGATGCCTCAGGAGCCAGCACCGCTGAGCGTGGTGACCGCGCGGCGATTCTGCGACCAGCAGGAGATGTCGTCGCAAACCGCGACCGGACGTTCCTTGCCGTAGGAAATGGTCTTGAGACGGCTGGCCGAGACGCCCTTGGCGACAAGGAAGTCACGGGTGGCGGCGGCGCGGCGGGCGCCGAGCGCCAGATTGTATTCGCGCGTTCCGCGTTCGTCGGCATGGCCTTCGACGACGATGGCATACTGCTTGTACTGATTCAGCCACTGCGCCTGGCGCGAGAGCGTCGTCTGCGCGTCGGCACGGATCGAGGTCGAGTCCGTATCGAAGAAGATGCGGTCGCCAATGTTGACGGTGAAGTCCTGCGCCGAGCCGGGCGTCGCCGCGCCGGCGCCGTTGAGGCCAAGATCGGCCGCGTTGTTCGGCGTCTTCTTCGAGGCGCAACCGGCGATGGCGAGCATCGCCACCAGCGCGATCATGACCGGGTTTCTGGTAAGTGCTGCGATACGGCCCATGCCGCCTCTCCTTCGTATTTCGAGTGATCTACTTTGAGTGATTTCGTTGATCACCCAGTAACCACGTTTGGGTTAACCGGCATTCAAGAAACACGGTTAAATTTTGGTTTAAGCTGCCCGTCCGCAGCCGTTTCGGCCTGAAGCCACAGTTCACGCGGACCCTAGGCGTAAATACGGCCAAAAGGCGGCCAAGGCATGGAAAAGGGGCCGAAACGGCCCCTTCTCAGCATGTGTGGCAATTCAGCCGAACCTATTCGAGCAGCGGCGACCAGGCCGGGTCCGAAGCGAAGTTCGCCGTTGGGATCGATTGCTCGTTGCGTCCGGTCAGATCGACCGAAACCAGTTTGGGGCCACCGGCGGAATCGCGGAAGAACATCAGCACGCGGCCGTTCGGCGCCCAGGTCGGTCCCTCCTGCTGGAAGCCGGAGGACAGGATGCGCTCTCCCGAGCCGTCGGTCTTCATGACGCCGATCTGGAATTCGCCGCCGGTCTGCTTGGTGAAGGCGATGAGGTCGCCGCGCGGCGACCATACCGGTGTCGAATAGACGCCGTCGCCAAAGGAGATGCGGGTCTGGCCGGAGCCGTCGGCGCCCATCGCGTAGATCTGTGCGCGGCCGCCACGGTCGGAGGTGAACACCACCTTGCTGCCGTCGGGCGAATAGGACGGCGAGGTGTCGATGGCGGTCGAATTGGTCAGCCGCGTCGTTGAACGGCTGCGCAGGTCCATGGCGAAGATGTTGGAATTGCCGTCGTCGCGCAGCAGGCTCATGATCACCTTCTGGCCATCGGGCGAAAAGCGCGGCGCAAAGGTCATGCCGGGGAAATTGCCGACCAGTTCGCGCTGGCCGGTCTCGATCTGCAGCAGGTACACCCGCGGCTGACCGCTTTCATAGGACATGTAGGTGATTTCCTGCCGGTTCGGCGAGAAACGCGGCGTCAGCACGATCGACCTGCCGTCCGAGAGATAGCGCACATTGGCGCCGTCCTGGTCCATGATGGCAAGGCGCTTCTTGCGCGCGTTCTTGGCGCCGGATTCGTCGATGAAGACGACGCGGGTGTCGAAATAGCCTTTTTCGCCGGTCAGCCGCTCATAGATGGCGTCGGCGATGATGTGGGCGACACGGCGCTGATTGGCGTCGTTGGCGAAGAACTGCTCGCCGGCCATCTGCTGGCCCGCAAAAGTATCCCACAACCGGTACTGGGCGCGGATGCGGCCGTCGGCTTCCTTGCTGACGCTGCCGGTGACCAGCGCCTGCGCGTTGATCACCTTCCAGTCGTCGAAGCGCGGTGCTGCATCGGGGTTGGTGATCTTCTCGATAAAGGCGCTTTTGTCGATCGGAGCGAACAGACCCGAACGCTTCAAATCGGCGGTGACGATCTGCGAAATCTGCGCCCCAAGCGCGTCGCCGCCCTGGAAATCCGTGATGGCGATCGGCAGCGGCTCGACATTGCCCTTGTTGACGTTGAGCTCGACGAGCGCCAGCGCCGGCAACGTGCCTGCCGCGGTCATGCCCATCGCCATTGCTGCGACCATCAGGAGCGGCTTGAGGATTGATTTCATGTCTTCTCGCTTCTCGTACTGATTTTCGGATACCCAGGCCTTAGAGGCCGAGCATCTCCCTTGGATCGAAGGTGACGCGGACGTCTGCCCAGATGTCCTGCTTGCCGGCCGGAACCTGCAAGCCGGTGACATCGCATTTCTGCACTGCACGAACGGCACTTTCGTCGAACTGACGGTTTCCGCTCGACTTTTCGACCGCCGGGCGCCCGTCCAGCTTGCCGGAGGCATCCAGGTTGAACCGCACCACGACGACAAAGCTCTCGGATCCTTCAAGGCCTGCGGGAAGGGTCCAACAGCCGCCAAGCTGGCTTTCCAGGGCGCCCATTTCGGACCTGGACAGCTTCTGTCCCTGATCCTTGTCGCCGCCGAGCGAGGCCTGCTGGGTCGAGCGCTTGGCGCCGCCGCCGGATGGCTTCTGCTTGTCGAGCAGAGCGGAGATCTCGTCGGCGTTGAACTGCTTGTCGTCCGATTTTGGCTTGGAGGACGCTTCCTTGACCGGCTTGTCGGCATCCTTGCGGTCCGGCGCCTTGGCGCTTTCGGCCTGTGTCGGCTGCGGCTTCGGGCGTGCTTCCGGCGCGGGCGCGGAGTCCGGCAGTTGTGTCGCCTCGGCGGGCGGCTCCTGCGCTATGGCTTCGGCAACGGCGTCAGGCTTGACCTCCGGCGTCGGATCTATCGCGGCGGTCTTGTCCTGCGGCGGCGGGGTCGGCGCCGGCTTGGCCGGTGTCGGCTTGGGGTCGGCCTGCTTGACCGGCTCGGGCTTGACCTCTTCCTTGGGCGTCGGCGCTGGCGCCACTTCCGTTGCCGGGGTGGGCTTGGGCTTTTCCTGCGGCTTCGGCACGTCCTCGGGCTTCGGCTTTTCGATCGGCGTCGGCGCGGGCGGCGGAGCCGAGGTCATGTCGACCGGCTTCGGCTTTGCTTCCGGCGTTATCGGCTTGTCCGTGTCGACGCTGTTCTCGCCGACCTTCTGCGCATCCGGAACGATGTCCGGGCGCTGCGTCGGCACGGGTGCCGGCTTTTCATGCATCACGGCCTTCTTGTCGCCCTGCAACGTCTGCGCGATGGCTTCCATCGGCACGATATCGACCGCGACCGACTCGACGTCGGACGACGGAAGCGCGGCCGGCGCCGTCAGCGTGAACAGGCCGAAGGTCAGCGCCGCCGTATGCAAGATCACCGATGTGGTGAGGCCGGTCTTCATCGCGCGTCTATTGGTCCTGTTCCTGCAGTGAAACCAGCCCGATGTTCTTGTAGCCAGCGGCCGAAATGCGGGCCATCACCTTCATCGCCGTGCCATAGTCGGTGGACTTGTCGCCGCGGATGAAGATGCGCTCCTCATAGCCGGTCTTCGAGATCGCCTGCAGCTTGGCTACCAGCTCCTCGATCGGGATCTCGGTTTCCTGGAGATAGATCTGGCCGGCGGCGTTGATCGAGACGGTGATCGGCTGCGTGTCGGCATTCATCGCCTTCGCCTGCGTATCCGGCAGGTCGATCGGAACGCCGACCGTCAGCATTGGTGCCGCGACCATGAAGATGATCAGCAGCACCAGCATCACGTCGACCATCGGCGTGACGTTGATCTCGGACATCAGTGCATGGTGACGGCCGCGCCGCCTGTGGCCGCGCCCGCCGCGTCCTCCCATGCCCATGGACATACCCATCTGCTACTCCTCAGGCCTTGGGGGCCACTTTTTCATCGATTTGGCGCGAGAGTATGGCGGAGAACTCGTCGGAGAACCCTTCCATGCGCACGGCTATCTTGCTCGCGTCGGACGACAGCTTGTTGTAGGCGATGACGGCCGGAATGGCGGCGAGCAGGCCGATGGCCGTCGCCAGCAACGCTTCGGCAATGCCGGGCGCAACCACCGCGAGACTGGTGTTCTTGGAGCCGGCGATCGCCTGGAACGAGGTCATGATGCCGATGACGGTGCCGAACAGGCCGATAAAGGGTGCCGCCGAGCCGGTGGTGGCAAGGAAACCGAGGCGCCCTTCCAGCTTTTCCATCTCGCGGGTCAGCGCCAGGTCCATTGCCTTGTCGATGCGGGTCTGCAGGCCGAGCGGCGACTTGGCGCCCTTCTCGAAACTCTTCTTCCACTCGCGCATGGCGGCGACGAAAATGGCGCCCATGCCGGTGGTCTTGCGGTCGGCGAGCGTGCGGTAAAGCTCCTCCAGCGACTGCCCCGACCAGAACACCTGTTCGAACCGGTTGAGCGCCAGCCGCATGCGGGCATAGGAAACCAGCTTGTCGACGATGATCGCCCAGGTCCAGACCGAGGCGCAGAGCAGGCCGATCATGACCAGCTTGACCACCCAACTGGCCGAAACGAACAGCGACCAAACCGACAATTGCGCGCCCGGATCGGCGAGTGCGATATTTTCCATCGTTACGTCCTTAAGATTTTCCGGGCGAAGCTGGCGGCTGGCCCCTGGCATCCCTTGTGGTCGGTTCGCACGAAGCTACCGGAACAACCCCAAACTGTGCCGTTATCGGCCTTTTCGGGGCAAATATTGGTGAAAGGAAGGCGTTCGATAACGCCAATCTTCGCCAATCTCTTCATGAACCGTTATGGTTAAGGATGGGTTAGTATATAAGGCGCGGCGCATTGCCACGCCCCGCGGCAAGGCCATCAATTCAATGGCTGCGCCTAGGGTGTGCTGAGATTCAGGTCAGGCCGAGCCGAAAACGGTAGATTCCGAGAACCGGAGCGGAGCGTACTTTTCGTACGCGAGCACCGGAAGCGCAGGAAGCTGCTGTTTGCAGGCCGGCATCACCTGAATATCAGCGCACCCTCGGCATGAACGCCGCCACCCATTCCTTGGGAAAACGCCTTGGGCGGCCATTCTCGCCGATGATCGCCGCCTCGACCTTGGCCTCGACCAGCACCTCGTCGCTGCGCTTGAGCTGCTGCGCCATGAAGATGCGCGCGCCGGAAATCTCCTCGGTGCGGGTGTCGACCGTCAGGATGTCGTCAATGCGGGCGGGGCCGCGAAAGTCGATCTCCATGCGGCGCACCACCCAGACTATTCTTTCGCCATGCTTGCCGTCGGCAAGCTCGGTGTGGTGCACGCCGGTCAGCCGGAGATAGTCGGAGCGGCCGCGTTCGAAGAATTCGAGATAGCGCGCATGGTAGACGACGCCGGAGAAATCCGTGTCGGCATAATAGACCCGCGCCATCAGCCGGTGGCCGAACGCCGTCAGCGCACCGGAAAGCCCAGCCAGCAGCGTCGCCGATTCACCATGATCGCCCATTGCGCTTCCTTTTTCAGCCCCGACGAGGCACCTGTTTCCCGCGTGGCACAGCATCGGATGGCACTGTTGACGGCGATGATCAAGACCTTGATGGCGGCGCTGCTTGTGCTCGCGGCCTTGGCGTGGCCCAGCCAGGCGGCGAGCTTTTCGATGAAGCGCGGCCTCAATCTCGACCAATGGGTCACATGGCCCGGCGAAGACCAATGGGGCGACGCCAAGGCCATCCTGCCCTATCCGGAGTGGCGCAAATTCCTTGGGGAGAACGATCTCAAGGCACTGAAGGATGCCGGCCTCGATTTCCTGCGCATGCCGGTCGACCCTTCGCCTTTCCTGTCCGACCAGACCGTGGCCTTGCGTGACGACCTCTATGCCAGCGTGCTGGACTCCGTGCGCATGATCAACCGCGCCGGACTGAAAGTCGTCGTCGACATGCACCTGATCCCGGCCGGCGGCAGCCGCAAGATCGGCATGGCGCAAGTGATGGAAGACCCGCGGACCTTCGACGCCTATCTCGAGATGGTGCGCAAGATGGCCCGCACGCTGGCCGGCGAAGATCCCAGACAAGTGGCTCTCGAGCCGATGAACGAACCGATCGTCGACTGCGACAGCGACGGCACCAGCCTGTGGCCGGACCGCCAGCGCAAACTGTTCGCGGCAGCGCGATCCTCGGCCACCAAGCTAACCTTGATCCTGACTGGTGCCTGCTATTCCGCTGCGAACTCGCTGGAAAAGATCGACCCGAAAACAATACCGGACGACAACGTCATCTGGACCTTCCATTCCTACGATCCGTTCCTGCTCACCCATCAGGGCGCAACCTGGGCCGGCGACTTCATCCCCTATGTGACTGGCCTGCCCTATCCGCTGAGCGCGGTGCCCAAGGCACAGCTCGACGTGACGCTCGACACCATCCGCGCCAGGATCAAGGCCGAGGCGCCATGGACGCGGCAGAGCGGCCTGCTTGCCTATCTCGACGAACAGGTCGCCAGCATGGACAGCCCCGACAAACTGCTCGGCTTGATGGATGCGCCGTTCAAAAAGGTCGAGGCATGGGCGAAGGCCAACCGCGTCAAGCCGGAAAACATCACGCTGGGCGAGTTCGGCATGATCCGCCAGGAATATGGCAATTCCTATGTGATGCCCGCCGAATACCGGGCCGCCTATGTCGGGGACATGATCGGGCGTGCCGAAGCACATGGCTTCTCATGGTCGGTGTGGAGCTATGGCGGCGCCTTCGGCATCGTCGACGCCTTCAACGGCGACAAGGCCGAGCCGGATGTAATGGACGTGATCCGTGGGCTGCGTTGATCGCTCACGGACGGCGCGCCGGAAAATTACTCTTCCTGGAACAGGTTGATCTGCTGCTGCGCCAGATCCTTCGGCGCGTCGAGGCCGAGATGGCGCCAGGCATTGGCCGTCAGCATGCGGCCGCGCGGCGTGCGCTGGATGAAGCCCTGCTGGATCAGATAAGGCTCGATGATGTCTTCGATGGCGTCGCGCGGCTCGGACAGACCGGCGGCGATCGTCTCGATGCCGACCGGCCCGCCGCCGAAATTGCGCGCGATCATCGACAGGTAACGGCGGTCGAGCGCGTCGAGGCCGAGCGCATCGACCTCCAGCCGAGTGAGCGCCTCGTCGGCGATCTTGCGGTCGACATGGCCGTCGCCGGCCACCGAGGCGAAATCGCGCACACGGCGTAAGAGCCGGCCGGCGATGCGTGGCGTTCCGCGGGCGCGCCGCGCGATTTCCAGCGCACCGTCATCGCCGAGCGGCATCTGCAGGATGCGAGCACCGCGCCGCACGATCTGCTCCAACTCCTCGACCGTGTAGAAATTGAGCCGCACCGGAATGCCGAAACGGTCGCGCAGCGGGTTGGTCAGCAGGCCGAGCCGCGTGGTGGCGGCGACCAGGGTGAAGCGGGCGAGGTCGATCTTGACCGAGCGTGCGGCCGGTCCCTCGCCGATGATCAGGTCGAGCTGGAAATCCTCCATCGCCGGATAGAGTATCTCCTCCACCGCCGGGCTCAGCCGATGGATCTCGTCGATGAACAGCACATCGCCTTCCTCGAGATTGGTCAGCAGCGCGGCAAGATCGCCGGCCTTGGCGATGACCGGGCCGGAGGTCGAGCGGAAATTGACGCCGAGCTCACGCGCCATGATCTGCGCAAGCGTCGTCTTGCCGAGGCCCGGCGGCCCGACGAACAGCACATGGTCGAGCGCCTCGTTGCGGCCCTTGGCGGCCTCGATGAACACTTTGAGATTGGCCCGCACCGCCGCCTGGCCGACGAAATCGTCAAGCGTCTGCGGCCGCAAGGTCTGCTCGGCATCCTCGCCGCGTTTTTCCGGCGCAATCAGGCGGGGCGACAGGCTCATGCGAGCAGTTCCATACTGGCAATGGACTTGGCGGCCCGCTGATCGAACGTGACTGTATGCGAGCAACCCAGATTTCGATTGTGCTCGGCGATCAGCGCATCGGCAAAATCTACCTGCGGCAAATTTGATCTTTCGAGCGCAATCACGATGGCATCGAAATCTTCGAACAACAGTGTCTTGACCTTCAACAGTCTCTGGATTGCCGCCTGCATCTGCTCTTTCGGTAGTCTGTAGCGCGAAATCAACGACCAGCTGAATTCCACCAGCACGATCAAGCTGACGAAGCCGGGAGCATCGTCGCTGAGGCCTTCGCCGAATGCGAGGGCTTTCGCCCGTTGCTCTGCATCGTCGTTCAGCACCATTCGAAGCAGAACGTTCGTATCAATGCCGATCGACGTCACTCGTCGCCCTCTCGTCCGCCTTGCGATCCGTCTCCGAGAACATGCCTACCAACTGCATCCCGCACCGCGAGGTCGATTTCCTCCAGTGACGCCGGACCGCCGGGCGGATCGCCCAGAAATCCGGCGAGGTCCGCAAAGTCGAGATTGCGCGGTGTTCCAATCAGGTAGCCATCCATGACCGTCCAGGCGATCATGTCACCCGTTTTGAGTGACAGCGCATCCCGGACATCTTTTGGAATTGTAAGCTGACCCTTCGAGGTCAGACTGGCGTAAGCACCCATTTTCTTACTTTCTAAGAAATTTCCTACCAATCATATGATAGTTGGAATTTTCTTTTCCAACAACCATATCACTGCGCCAGTTCCTTCAGCCCGAAGCGGATCAGCTTCGGCGCATCGGCATCCTCGCCCGCCGTCTTCAGCGCCGCCGCCACAGCATTGGCGGCGGTGTCGCGCGAATAGCCAAGATTGACCAGCGCCGAGACCGCGTCGGTTATCGGCGCGGATGCCACGCCGTCGCCGAGCTCTTGTTTCAGGCCGATGGTGCCCGAGGCGGTGCCGGCATAGGCCGGCGCCTTGTTCTTCAATTCGGTGACGATGCGCTCGGCCACTTTCTTGCCGACGCCGGGCGCGCGCGAAACCATGGCGATGTCGCGCAACGCAATGGCGTTGGCGAGATCCGCCGGCGCCAACGTCGACAGGATGGCCAGCGCCACCTTGGCGCCGACGCCCGGCACATTGTTCATCAGCAACCGGAACCACTCGCGCTCGAGCTGCGACTGGAAGCCGTAGAGGCGCAGCATGTCCTCGCGCACATAGGTCTCGATGAACAGCACCACCGCTTCGCCGGGCGAAGGCAGCGCGGCCAGCGTGCGCGCCGAGCAATAGGCGACATAGCCGACGCCATGGATATCGACGAGACAATGGTCCTCGTCGACCTCGTCGAGCGTACCCTTGAGCTTGCCGATCATGCCAGACCTTTCATGGAAGATGGGCTCTCATGGGTGCGTCTCAGGAGAGATGATGTCGAGCTCCGGGAAGTAACTGCGGTAACGCGCGGCGTCGCGGGTCAAAAGACGATGTCCAGCGACGGTCGCGTGAGCGCCGATAAAGAAATCGGGCAAGGTTCTTTCCCTGTTGCCCCCGGCCCGGCGATAGCGGGAATGCGTGACGCCCGCAAGGAATGCCGCGTCCCAAGGTACAAGTTCGCGATCCATCTCAAGCATGTCGACTGCTTTTCGAAGCGCCGTTTCCGTCGCTATCAGTGGCGCGAGTTCGGACCAAATGATGGTGTTGACCACCAAGGCTCCATCACGGCGGCAGGAAGCAATCGCCGACGCCGACCATCCTTTCAGCGGTCCGGCTGGACCCCAAACGTCGATCAGGACATTTGTGTCAATCAACGTCGAGATCTTCACGCGGCCCCCTCAACCACTCCATGTACTGATCGGTGGTCATGCCTCCCAGATCCAACGTCCCCTCCATCCGGTCGAGGACATCGCTGAACCTGCGCAATTTGTCTTCCTGGGAGAGGTTCTCGTTGACGGCAACCAGCCGAACGCCCTCGTCGGTGGCCACGAACTCCACCTCGGAGCCCGGGGCGATGCCCAGACGGTCCCTTATCGGCTTGGGGATTGTAACTTGCCCCTTGGTGGTCACGCGCATGGTAATACCTCTGCGGTATTACTTATCCCTGCAACGTGAACAAGTCAAGAACATAGCTAGCCGGCCAGCGCCATCCTGTAGGCCACGCTTTGCCGATGATGCGCGTGGCAGATGGCGATGGCCAGCGCGTCGGCGGCATGTTCGGTATCGAAGACGGCTTTTGGCAACAGCACCTTCACCATCATGTGGATCTGCTTCTTGTCGCCATGACCGACGCCGATCACCGCCTTCTTGACGGCGTTGGGCGCATATTCGGCAACGACGAGACCGGCACGCGCCGGCACCAGCATGGCGATGCCACGTGCCTGGCCGAGCTTCAGCGTCGCCACGGCGTCCTTGTTGACGAAGGTCTGTTCGACCGCCGCCTCGTGCGGCATCGCGCTGTGCAGGATATCCGCCAGCCCGTCATGCAGCTGGCACAGCCGCGTTGCCAGCGCCGCCTTGTCGTCGGACTTCACAGTGCCTGAAGCAATAAAGCGCAGCGAATTGCCGAGGCTTTCGACGATGCCCCAGCCGGTGCGCCGAAGCCCCGGATCGATACCGATGATGCGAATCGCTTCCGCCATTTGCCGACTTTACCTCCGGCCCACAGCGATGCCAGCGAAATGTGAACAAACCGGAAACAGAAAGACAGACCGAGGTCTAACCCCGAGCGAAAGCCGTGTTGAGCAGGCTGATCTGGTCGGAAACCGGATTGAGGCGGCGCGCCATCGGTTGCATGTCGACCAAGGCGCCCGAGCCATAGATCTCCTCGTCCATGCGGCGCACCAGTGCTTGCAGGCGCAGCGAGCGGGTGACGAGGTCGAGGAAATCCTCGGGCAGCTCGGCCCAGCCGGTGGCTTCGTCATGGGCGGAAGCGGTGTCGAGGCGCACCTTGGACTTTTCCGACGCGACCTGGTCGCGGGTCATCTCGCCGGAATTGGCGGCGCGCTGCAAAAGCAGCCAGGACGCAACCTGCATCAGCCTGGTGGTCAGCCGCATCGATTCGGCCGCATAGAGCGTGGCGCCCAGCCGCGACAGTTTCTTTGCCTCGGCCCGGCCCTTGCCGTCGAGATATTCGGCGGCCTGTTCGACCAGGCCCATGCCTTCCTGGTAAAGCGGCTTGAAGGATTGCGAGAAAACCCGGCGCTCCGCCAGCTTGACGGTTTTCGCACTGCCCTTCGAAGGCTCGTTCATTGATACGCCCCTGCACTTGCAACCGGCCGATTCGGCTCCCTGCCGATACACCCGGAACCCTATCTGACTGAAGCTTGAAAATGCGCTTCGTCACTGGCGAAGGCAAGCACATGTTTAACAGAAGGTTAACGGCGAGCCGCCATTGGGCGGCCCCCTTCGAGATGCGGACAAAAAGGGAAATGAAGACAAAAAAAGAGCCGCGGATAAGGCGGCTCTCAGGAGTTTAACAGGGAGGCGTCAAACAAAGTGGCTCCAACCACTCGGTAAGAATCCAGATCACTGGATGAACATAGTAAACACCTGTAAAGCTTAATGAAGCCTTAACGGCGCGGATGTTTTTTGACCGAACGCCGCCATACTGTGCCGTAACAGCACAGCATCTCCTACGTCAGGCTAGCTCAGGCTGTCCTCCAGACGGCGGGCAAGGCGATGAAGGCAAACAACAGCATGGCCGCGTAGAAGCCCATCGAGGAGGCCGCCACCAGCGGTTCGATCGCGGCATTGCCGGCAAGCAGGAAATAGAGGCCGATCAGCAGGCCGATACCGCTGATTGCGGTCAGCCAGAAATGAACGGTAGCGAGCGTCTTCTGCCCGATTGCCGGAAACAAATGGTAGAAGAAGGCGAAGACCGCCGACATCAGCCATCCGGCCACCATCGTGTGGGCGTGGGTCGGCATCTGTCCGTGATCCTGGCTGATCGCCATGTACAGGCCGAGCGCCATGCCGCACAGCGAATAGATGATGGCCAGCGTGAAGAAATTCCGTGCTATCCCTTGCATAATGGTCCCCCGAATTGCCTTTTCCCGTTTGCGGGAATGGGTTGATCGTCAGGCGATTGTTGTCGCCACCGGGCTCCCGGCACTGGCGCACTAGCATCGGCAGCGTATCCGGACGATGTCGCGCCAACCCCTCCCGACATCCGTATATTAGCAGAAAATCAGATAGTGCATTCACAATCTCGGCGACTTCGTACGTTGAGGGAAGGCTGAAACAGAGCCGGATTTTTCGCGACATCGTTCCGAAACAGGCGCCACGCTAAACGCCCGCTCCTCTGACGGCCGGCGCAAATCAGCGCTGCCGCAAACCTGACCAGACACTGCAGGAGCAACCCATGGACTGGTACTCGATCGTCAAATTCCTCCACGTCACTACCGCCATTCTGTGGGTCGGTGGCGGCTTCGTGCTGTTCCTGCTGGGCATGCTTGCCGAGCGGGCGGGCAACATAGAGGAAAAACTGCAGGCAATGCGCGCCAGCGGTCAGCTGGGCGGCAGGTTCTTTGCGCCGATGTCGATGCTGACGCTGATTTTCGGCCTCATCATGTGCTGGTTCTGGGTCGGCTTCTCCGACCTATGGATCCTCATCGGCCTGGCCGGCTACGCCACGACCTTTTCGATCGGCATGTTCATCTTCAAGCCGACCGGCGAGCGCATGGGCGCAATGATCGCCAAGGAGGGCGTCACACCAGAGGTTCTTGCCATCGGCCAGCGTATGATGAGCGCGGCGCGCTTCGACTATGCGGTGATGCTGGTCATCATTGCCGACATGGTGCTCAAGCCGACCGTGCATGACATCGGTATCCTCGCCGGCATGGTGCTGGTCGTCTTGATCGGCGCCACACTGGCCTTTGGCGGCAACCATCGCCTGGTTCCGAGCGCTGCCTGACCCCTGATGACGGGCGGCGGCGCAGCCGCCTATCTACATAAGACCTGCGATGCCATCCCACAGCAGCTTCAGCGCCACGACCGCGACGGTTGCGTAGGTGAAGGGATAGAAGGTTTCCGGCCGCATCCGGCGCACCAGCCAGGCCCCGGCAATGGTCGACAGCGGCGCGAGCGGCATCAGCACCGCCGATGCCGTCAGATTGGCGGTGTCGAACTGGCCGAGCGCGAAATAAGGCACAAGCTTCAGCGCATTGGTGGCGGCAAAGAAGATCGCGGCGGTGCCCGACAGAACCTTCGGATCGAGCCGGATCGGCAAGGCATAGACCTGGAAGGGCGGCCCGCCGACATGGGCGACGAAGCTGGTGAAACCCGCGACCGTGCCCCAGACGGCGGCGGCGACACGGTTGGGCTTGGCCGCGTGGTTGGCGCCATGGCGAAACTGCAGATAGAGCCAGCGCAGGACGAAAATGATGGCGACGGCGCCGACGATCAGCCGCACCGCTTCTTCGGTGACCAGTGCCGCCGTCAGCCAGCCAAGGCCGATGCCGATGACGGCGCCCGGCATCATGTCGATCAGCATCTTGCGGTCATAGACCCCCCACCATGTCCACACCGAGACGATGTCCATCAAGCACAGGATCGGCAACAGGATGGCGGCTGCCTGCACCGGTGGCATGGTCAGCGCCATCAGCGGCACGCCGACGAAACCGACGGCGCCGCCGAAGCCGCCCTTGGACAGGCCGACCAGAATGACCGCCGGAAGGGCAGCCGCGTAGAACCACGGATCGAGAAGCAGGCCGGACATGGGAGGGGGACTGGTCTGGAGGGAAAGCGTATCGACGCTTGAATAGCCCAGAATCCCGAGCGGGGCGACAACAAATATCGGCAGGGCCGCCCCATCCCTTGGCTGTCGGCGCCTTTGCCTATCGGCGGGCCGAGACCAGCAGGAACATCGGCCGCTCTAGCTCCTCAGCCAGTTCGGGTTTGGCCGCAATCTGTGCGTCGGTCGGGCGGAATTCCTCGACATGGTCGATGGTGAAGCCGGACCGGATCAGAGCGTTGAGCGTGGTGCCGATCGTGCGGTGATGTTTCACCACACCCTTGGCCAGCCAGTCCGTCCGGCGCGGTCCTTCAACCAGGTACTGGTCGACAGGCCATGTCTTGCGGCCCTCGGCATCGATTGCCCAGCCGGGATTGGTCGGCGCCATGAAAAATCGGATGCTCGGTCGAGAAGACGAAATGCCCGCCGGGCGCCAGCGCCTGATGCACGGTCCTGAACAGACGCATCACGTCCTCGACATAGTGCAAGGCGAGCGAACTGTAGACGAAATCGAAGCTGGCTTGCCGCAGGCTGAGCTGATCGAGGTCGGCCGTCTCATAGGTGATGCCGGCGTCCGGGCCGGCCGCTCTCGCCCGGGCAAGCATCTTTTCCGACAGGTCCAGGCCAAGCACATGCACCGCCCCGTGCTCGTGCGCCCAGCGGCAGAACCAGCCGAATCCGCAGCCGAGATCGGCGACTCTCGAGCCGCTGACATCAGGCAGCATCGCGCGCAGCGCCGGCCACTCGGCGGCGCCATCCAGACCTTCGACGGAACGGCCGAGCTGGCTGTAGCCTGCGAAGAAATCCTCCCGGTCGTATATATTCTGCGCCATGACGGTCTCGATTCGTTTGGCCGGCACCCTAACCAACCGGCCCGGCTTTCCACCCGGCTTCGATCGGCCCTCTGAAAACATGGCCGAGCCCAGCCTGGCTCAGGAAGCCTGCAAGGCCTTTACCCTGTCACGAGGCGCGGTTGCATCGAGCGGCGGCGGCCGCCGCCGGATCGGCTGCGCCTTGATGATGGCGGTGCTGGTCTCGGCCTTGTCGGCGATGCGGTCGAGAATCCCGTCGAGATCACCGATCGAGCGCACGAACAGCCGGGCGACGAAACAGTCATCGCCCGTCACCTTGTCGCATTCGCCGAATTCGGGGATTTCCTCGATCAGCTTCTGGACGATGTGCAGCTTGCCCGGCAGAGGCCGGATGCGCACGATCGCCTGCAAGGTATAGCCGAGCGCCAGCGGATCGATCTCGACAGTGAACGCCCGGATGACGCCGCGCTCCTCGAGCCGTCGAAGCCGCTCCGAAACGCTTGGCGACGACAGCCCGACCTGGCTGGCCAGCTCCTTCAGCGAGGTCCGCGCATCCTTGACCAGGATTTCAAGGAGATTTCGGTCGAGATCATCAAGCATTCTACATTTCTCGCTGATTTGGAACCACCGCCTAATATAATTAGGTAACTTATTCATACATCCTTTCTGATCGGATGGAAAGCCGCGTTTCCGCATGAGATTATGACGGTTTAACTGATACGGAGGTTTGTTGTGAACGATACAGTGCGTGGCACGGTCGAAATGTCCGCCGCAATGGCGATCCTGGGAACGATCGGATGGTTCGTCGTCCTGTCCGGCCAGCCGATCATGGATGTGGTGTTCTGGCGCTGCGCGTTCGGCGCGCTGACGCTGCTCATCATCGGCACCGCCCTGGGGCTGCTGCGCAACCGACTGTCGTTGCGCATCATCGGCATCGCCGCGCTCGGTGGCGTCGCCATCGTCGTCAACTGGCTTTTGCTGTTCAGCGCCTTCTCCCGCGCGTCGATCTCGATCGCCACCGCCGTCTACAACACGCAGCCCTTCATGCTGGTCGGCTTCGGCGCGCTCTTCTTCGCCGAGCGGCTGACCTTGACCAAGCTGACCTGGCTGGCCATCGCCTTCGCCGGCATGGTGCTGATCGTTGAGGCCGCTCCCGACGCCGGTGATGTCGGGACGGATTACTTTACCGGCATCGTCATGGCATTAGGCGCGGCTTTCTTCTGGGCCGTCGCCGCTATCGTCACCAAGAAGCTCAAGGGCACGCCGCCGCACCTGATCGCGCTGATCCAGGTCTGCGTCGGCGTGGTCATGCTGGCGCCGTTCGCCAATTTTTCCCAGCTTCCGGCCGATGCGTGGAGCTGGACCATGCTGGCGACGCTCGGCATCGTCCACACCGGCCTCATGTACATATTGATGTACGGCGCCATCCAGAAGCTGCCGACGCATCTGCAGGGGTCGCTGTCCTTCATCTACCCCGTCGTCGCCATCCTGGTCGATGTCGTCGCGTTCGGCCATCGGCTGCATCTGAGCCAGATCGTCGGCGCCACCGCCATCCTGATCGCCGCCGCCGGCATGAATCTCGGCTGGACGCTGTGGAAGGGCAAACCGCCCATCGCAAGCCCGCACCCGATCAAGTAAAGCGGTCCGCCGGCGTCTGGCGGGCCAACATCGCGATCCCGGCTGCCCGCCTGTTCAAAGCGGGCACTTTGCTCTATGCCGCAATCCAACCATCTTCGCCCGGCATAGGCGAAACGCGGGACCCGAAGAACCATGAATGACGCAACGCCCCCCAACCGCTGTCGCATTGTGCTGATCGCGCCGCCCGGCGTGCCGGCGGCCCGAATCGCCGCGACATTCGAAGGCGGCGACGTCGCTTCGCTGATCCTGCCCGAGAACGGCATGGATGAGGCCTCCTTCCAGGCTTTCGCCGAACAGATCGTGCCGGCAGCGCAAGCCGCCGGTGCGGCCGTTATTATCGCCGGCGACACCCGCATAGCCGGCCGCGTCCAGGCCGACGGCATCCATGTCGAGGTCTCCAAGGCCGAGCTGGCCGAGACGATCGAACACTTCCAGGCAAAGATGATGGTCGGCACCGGCGGCGCCAAGACGCGTGACGACGCGCTCGAGCTTGGCGAGACACGGCCCGACTACATCTTCTTCGGCCGCTTCGGCTACGACAACAAGCCCGAACCACACCCGCGCAACCTGTCGCTCGGCAGATGGTGGGCGGATATGATCCAAATCCCGTGCATCGTCATGGCCGGATCCGACATCGCCTCGGTCGAAGCCGTGGGCGCCACCGGTGCCGAATTCGTGGCGCTGTCGAGCGCCGTGTTCGCCGACGGCACCGATCCTAGGACAGCGGTCGCCAGCGCCAACGCGCTGCTCGACGAAACCGCGCCACGCTTCGAGGACTGACGTGCCCTCGGCGAGGCTTCCCCTCCAGGCCCTGCTTGCGATGCTGATGGTCCAGGCAGCGGCCGCGGAGACCATCCCGCTGCCGCAGCCCAAGCCGGAAATCGGCGTGCACACCGACAAGCCGATCGACAAGCCGCTGCTGCAGCCCGCCACCACGGCAGAACCGGCGCCGCTGCCGTCGGCCGACACGGTCAATCCCGACCGCTTCGGTGCAAAACCCGCCGACGCGGCCTATGGCGCTTTCCAGCGCGGTCTCTACAAGACAGCTTACAATCTGGCATTGGTCCGGGCGCAAAACGGCGATCCGGCGGCGCAGACCTTGGTGGCCGAGATCCTGTCGCGGGGGCTCGGTGTACCGGTCAATTCGGCGCAGGCGGCGAAATGGTACGCGCTGGCCGCCGAACAGGGTGTGCCGGAATCGCAGTTCCAGTATGCGCTGATGCTGCTCGACGGCCGCTATGTCAAAAAGGATGGAAAAGAAGCCTATGCCCTGATGCAGGCCGCCGCCGAAGCCGGCAACCGGCTGGCGCAATTCAATTTCGCGCAGATGCTGGTCCAGCAGGACCCCGGCGATGCCGGCATGGCCAAGGCGGTCTCCTACTATGAGCGCGCCGCCGCGACCGGCCTCGCGGACGCGCAATATGCGATGTCGCAGATCTACGCCAATGGCGTCGGCGGCAAGCCACGCGACGACGCCCAGGCAAGGCGCCTGCTGGCGCAGGCAGCCAGGCAGAACTACGACACCGCGCAGATCGATCTCGCCGCCTGGATGATCGAAGGCCGCGGCGGTGCGCGCGACCTGAAATCCGCCTTCGGCTGGATGAAGCAGGCGGCGGAAGGCGGCAATGTCGCCGCCCAGAACCGCTTGGCCAAGCTCTACATGCAAGGCATCGGCACCGATCCGGACCTTGTGCTTGCCGGCGCCTGGTACGTCGTCGCCCGTCGTGCCGGCCTCATCGACCCCCAGATGGACGACTTCCTGCAGGGGCTGGACGACGACCAGACCAAGCAGGCGCTGCAGAAGGCCAACCGGCTGCCTTGACGGCGGTTCTCGCGGTCATTGCAAGTGTAACCTCGGCTCCCCTCGCCTGGCACCGACCTGCCCGCTCCCTTGCCTCTTCTGGCGATTTGTGGTCTTGGGAGCCCGAAATCGCTTTCCCAGCGAACATCCCATACCAACGGCGTGGCCGTTGGCATCATTCCGGATCATCTCATCATGGCCAAGATCAATGGCAACGAAATCCGTCCCGGCTATGTCATCGAGCATGATGGCGGCCTTTGGGTGGCGGTCAGGACCAACACCGTCAAGCCCGGCAAGGGCGGCGCCTACAATCAGGTCGAACTGAAGAACCTCATCAACGGCACCAAGCTCAACGAGCGCTTCCGCTCGGCCGAGACCGTCGAACAGATCCGGCTCGACCTGAAGGATTTTTCCTTCCTCTACGCGCAGGAAGACGCACTGGTGTTCATGGACACCCAGAGCTACGAGCAGCTCGAATTGAACAAGGACTTCGTCGGCGATCGCGCCGCCTTCCTGCAGGACGGCATGATGGTGACGGTCCAGCTTTACGAAGAGCGGCCGATCGGCATTTCGCTGCCCGACTATGTGACGCTGACCATCACCGAGGCCGACCCGGTGGTGAAGGGCCAGACGGCGGCATCGTCCTACAAGCCGGCGATCCTGGAGAACGGCATCCGCGTCCTGGTGCCGCCCTTCATCGGCGCCGGCGAGCGCATCATCGTCGACACCAACGAAATCACTTACGTGCGCCGCGCCGACTGACGCATGTCGCCCAAAAGTGGCCTCGGTTCTGGGTCACCGACATGCATCGAGGCGGAGTTTAAAGCGCAGCACCGGGAAAAAGCACTATGGCACGCTCAGCCCTTCTCAACGTCATGGTCCAGGCCGCAATGAAGGCCGGCCGCTCGCTGTCGCGCGACTTCGGCGAGGTGCAGAACCTGCAGGTCTCGATGAAAGGCCCCGGCGACTATGTCAGCCAGGCCGACCGCAAGGCAGAGGACATCGTCTTTGCCGAACTGTCCAAGGCTCGGCCCGGCTATTCCTTCCTGATGGAAGAGCGCGGCGTGGTCGAAGGCGACGACGGCCAGCATCGCTGGATCGTCGACCCGCTCGACGGCACCACCAATTTCCTGCACGGCATTCCGCTCTTTGCCGTTTCGATCGCGCTGGAGCGCCAGGGCCAGATCGTCGCCGGCGTCATCTACAATCCGGCGATGGACGAACTCTACACCTGCGAACGCGGCGGCGGCGCCTTCATGAACGACCGCCGCTTGCGCGTCGCTGGCCGCATCAAGCTGGTCGACACCGTGATCGGCTGCGGCATGCCGCATCTCGGCCGCGGCCACCACGGCAATTTCCTGGTCGAACTGCGCAACGTCATGGCCGAGGTTTCCGGCGTCCGCCGCCTCGGCTCCGCCTCGCTCGATCTCGCCTATGTCGCCGCCGGCCGCATGGATGGCTTCTGGGAAACCGGCCTGTCGGCCTGGGACATCGCCGCCGGGCTGCTTTTGATCCGCGAGGCAGGCGGCTTCGTCTCCGACATGGACGGCGGCCAGGACATGCTCGACAACGGTTCGGTCGTCGCCGGCAACGAGGTCATCCAGCGCGCTTTGCTGAAGGTCGTCAAGAAGCCGCTCTCCTCCCGCTGACAGGCACGCCGCGCTGATGCGCCGCAGTCGCAAAACCGCAACGAAAGCTTGAAATACTGCCCGGCATGCGCCCAAATTGGAGGGCGCGGTGCAGGAACCCGGCTTAGTGAGAGACAACGAACCCTACCCCGATATCCCGTTCATCGGACGCTGGCACTATTCGCGTGCCGAGATGATCGCAGACGGTATCGTCCACGCGGTCGGCATCGTGCTGGCGATATCGGCCGGTTCGGCACTGCTGGCGCTGGCGGCGTTTCGTGTCGGACCGGGCGAATATATCGCCGCCGCCTTCTACGTGGTTTCGCTGCTCACCGTGCTCTCGGTGTCGATGACCTACAATCTGTGGCCGGTGTCGTCTCCGGCAAAATGGGTGTTGCGGCGTTTCGACCACGCCGCGATCTATCTGCTGATCGCCGCGACCTATACGCCTTTTCTGGCGCAGCTCGAAGGCTCGCCGCTGGCGCGCTGGATGATCGTGCTGGTCTGGACCGCGGCAGTGCTGGGCATTGCCATCAAGGTGTTCTTTCCCGGCCGTTTCGACCGGCTGGCGATCGGCTTCTATCTTGCCATCGGCTGGAGCGGCATCATCCTGGTCAAGCCGCTTGTCCAGACGCTGCCGACGACATCGATAGCGCTGATCGTCGCCGGCGGCATTGTCTATTCCTGCGGCGTCATCTTCTTCGCCTGGAAGGGGCTGCGCTTCCACAACGCGCTGTGGCACGGTTTCGTCATCACCGGCGCCGGCCTGCATCTGGCCGCCATGGTCGACTGTCTGGTCATCAATCGCCTCTGACACTATCGACGCGGCAATATTGCCAAGCGCCATTCAATTTAGTCACAATTCCGTTTAGAGTCGCGGTTTACGTGATCGGCGGCGGCATCGGAAACGGGGCACGGATGGCTTTTCTCAGATCCTTCGGCATGGGCAGACGTTCTGATGTCCTGATCTACGACCCGCATAAACTATCGAGCCCGCAGGTCTTTTTGCTGACCATGGTGATCTTCCTGGTCATCGTCGCCTTCATCGCCGCCATTCTGACCCGACAAATCTCGACCGCCTTTGGCAGCAATCCCGGCCTCAATGGCCTGATCGTCGGCGTGCTGGTGGTCGGCATCCTTTTGGCCTTCGCCCAGGTCGGACGACTGTTTCGCGAAGTGCGCTGGGTCAACTCCTTCCGTGCCGGCTCGGAGACGACCGAACCGGTGCTGCTGGCGCCGATGAAGGCGATGATCGGCCGTTCCTCGGCGATGGCCTTCTCGACCAGTTCGATGCGCACCATGCTCGATTCCATCGCCACCCGCCTCGACGAAAGCCGCGACACCTCGCGCTATCTCGTCGGCCTGCTGGTGTTCCTCGGCCTGCTCGGCACCTTCTGGGGCCTGTTGAACACCATCGGCTCGATCCGCGAGACCATCGAATCGCTCGATCCCGGCACCGGTGACGCCGCCGCGGTGCTCGATTCCCTGAAGCAGGGGCTTTCCGCGCCGCTGGCCGGCATGGGCACGGCCTTCTCGTCCTCGCTGTTCGGCCTCTCCGGCTCGCTGGTGCTCGGCTTCCTCGACCTACAGGCCGGCCGCGCCCAGACGCGCTTCTACACCGAACTGGAAAACTGGCTTTCCTCGGTGACCGACCTGTCGTCGGACATCGTCGTCGCCGACCCAGCCAAGACCGAATCCTCCGACGAGATCCGGGTGCTGTCGGAACGGCTGCGCAGCATGCAGGAGAATGGCGGCGGCTCCAACCCGCGCGTCGCCACCGCCATGGCCAATCTCGCCGACGGCATTTCCGGCCTGGTCAAGAACATGCGCTCGGAACAGCAGATCATGCGCGACTGGGTCGAGGCCCAGTCCGACGAGCAGAAGGCGATGCGCAACACGCTGGAAAAGATCGCCGATGCCCTGAAGAAGCCCGGAGTGCACTGAAGTGGCACTCGCCAGGGGCCGGCGCACCGATCGCCGCATCGACTACTGGCCGGGCTTCGTCGACGCGCTGTCGACGCTGCTGCTGGCCATCATGTTCCTGCTCACGGTCTTCGTGCTGGCGCAGTTCCTGCTGGGACGCGAAATCTCCGGCAAGGATACGGCACTCTCGCGCCTCAACTCCCAGATCAACGAACTGACGCAGCTGCTGGCGCTGGAGCGCTCGACGGCGCAGGACAAGGATGACTCGCTGGCCAATCTGCAGGCATCGCTGTCGGCGGCGGAAGCGGAAAGGAGCCGGCTCCAGCAATTGCTGGCGCAAGGTGCGGGCGCCGGCGACGCCGCCAACCAGCGCGCCGCGGCGCTCGGCGGCGAACTCGACAGCCAGCGCCAGATCAGCCAGCAGGCACTGAGCCAGGTCGAGATCCTCAACCAGCAGATCGCGGCACTGCGCAAGCAGATCGGCGCGCTCGAGGATGCGCTCAACGTCTCCGAAATCCGCGACCGCGATTCAAACACCAAGATCGCCGACCTCGGCCGTCGCCTCAACGTCGCACTGGCGCAGCGCGTGCAGGAATTGAACCGCTACCGCTCCGACTTCTTCGGCCGCTTGCGCGAAATCCTCGCCGACCGCGAGAACATCCGCATCGTCGGCGACCGCTTCGTCTTCCAGTCGGAAGTGCTGTTCCCGACCGGCTCCGAGGTGATCAACGATGCCGGCAAGGTCGAGATGAAGAAGCTCGCCGACGCCATCATCGAGTTGCAGAAGGAAATCCCGCCCGAGATCAACTGGGTGCTGCGCGTCGACGGCCACACCGACAACAAGCCGCTCTCCGGCGCCGGCCGCTACCGTGACAATTGGGAACTGTCGACGGCCCGTTCGACCTCGGTGGTGAAATTCCTGATCGAAAACGGCGTGCCTGCCAACCGGCTCGTCGCCGCCGGTTTCGGTGAGTTCCAGCCGCTCGATCCCGCCGACACCGAAGAGGCGCGCAACAAGAACCGCCGTATTGAACTGAAGCTCACCGAACGTTGATCCATCATCACGCGAACTCACGCGAACTTGTTCGTCGGCTCAACTCTAGGGCGCATATCGAGGCCGGCAAGGCCTGAAAAGATTATCTTTTTTTAATTACACATTGTCGCGGGGCGGTCCTAGCTTGCCGCCTGGGCCGAGAACCGCCGGCGATGAATCCCCGCTCATCGCGACGCGACGGAACCGGACGGCCCAAGGCCGGAAGGCGGGCGGACAACCGCCGCTTTCCTCTACAAGAGGAGACGCGTGATGCGCTCTTTCAAGACCTCGCTTAGAACTGCGACACTCACGGCGTTCCTCATCGCCGTTCCGCTTGCCGGCGCCTATGCCGCGGGCCATCACAAAGGCGCTCTCGACGCGACCGATCCGACCGACATGACTGGCCCGCGTGTCGAGGCGCTCATCCAACAGGTGCAGGGCGTGCATCAGGGCATCGTGGACGCGAGACAGGCCAACAACATCACCCCAGCCGTGGCGGAACGCCTGGAAATGCGCACGGCCTACATCGGTCAAACGGCCGAGAAAGTCGCCGCGTCCTATCATGGCAGGATACCGGCCGCGCAATACCATGACCTGTTGCGTCGTCTCGACAATATCGACCAGCGGTTGATGGTCGATACCGGCAGTGGTTTTTTGATAGGCGACGGCGCCGACGGCGGCAATTACCCGAACGGCTAAACGGTCCAAGAGGACGGCTGAAACGGTCCAAGAGGAAGGGACCGCCTGACGCCTTCGGGGGGCTCCCGCGGGCGTCCTTTTTACCAGCCGAGCCACACCGCAATCAGGGCAACCGCCGCCGGCACGGTCTGGATGAACAGGATCTTGCGGCCAACCGTTGCCGCGCCATAGAGGCCGGCAATGGCCACGCACGACAGGAAGAACAATTTGACCTGAAAACCGGCCGCACCGAGGTAAAGCCCCCAGATCAGGCCGGCGGCGAGGAACCCGTTGTAGAGCCCCTGATTGGCGGCGAGCACCTTCGAGGCACTGGCGAATTCGGGCGTCAGATTGAATACCTTGTGCCCACGCGGCGTGTCCCACAACACCATCTCCAGATAGACGATGTAGGCATGGATCAAGGCCACCAGCCCGACCAGGATGTTGCCGATCATGTTGTTTCCCCCAATTGTTGCCGGCAGCATTTCACGCATGACCGCCCCCACGCAAGATGCGTCCGTTGCGCGGTGCCTGAGGGTTGCCAACGCATTTGCGTTGGTGTCTTTTCGCGCCGTCCCCAATCACGGAAGCCGCCATGTCCTTTCAGAAACTCGATGACCTCGGTCACAAGCTCGAAGCGCTCGAGCATGCGCTGGCCATCCTCGGTGCCGACGAAGCCACCCACATGGCCGTCGGCGGCGGCGAGAAGCGTGCCGAGGCGATGGCGGCACTGGCCGGCATGTATCACACCAGGGCAACAGCGCCGGAGATAGCGGACTGGATCGCCGCGGCCGAAGGCGAGGCGCTTGGTGAAGAGCAGCGGGCTGCTGTCGCGGAACTGCGGCGGCAATACACCAACCTGACCTGCCTGCCGGTCGAATTCGTCGAACGCCAGACGACCGCGCGCATGCGTTGCGAGCAGCTGTGGCGCGGCCTGCGCGCCAAGAACGACTGGGCGGGCTTCCAGCCGGCGCTGGAGGGCGTCGTGGCGCTGGTGCGCGAGGAAGCGGCGCTGCGTGCCGATGTGCTCGACCTAGCCCCCTATGACGCGCTGATGGAGCAATACGACCCCGGCAACCGCACCGCCGACATCACGCCAGTCTTCACCGACCTGAAGGCTTTCCTGAAAAGCTTCGTGCCGGAGGCGCTGGCGGTCCAGGACGCGCGGCTGCGCAAGCGCCCGCTGAAGCCGCTCTCAGGCACCTATGCGATCGACCGGCAGCGCGAGCTCGGCCTTGCGATGATGGCGGCGGTCGGCTTCGACCTGACGCACGGGTCGCTGTCGGTGTCGCACCATCCTTTCTGCGGCGGCGTGCCGAGCGACGTGCGCATTACCACCCGCTACAAGACGTCCGACTTCCTGTCGGCGCTGATGGGCGTGCTGCACGAGACCGGCCATGCGCTCTACGAACAGAACCTGCCCAAGGCATGGTCGCACTGGCCGCTCGGCAAAGCGCGCGGCATGGCCGTGCATGAAAGCCAGAGCCTGTTCGTCGAGAAGCAGTTAGGCCGCAACCCGGCCTTCTGGCGCTGGGCCCTGCCGGTGGTCGAAAAGCATCTCGGCGAAGCCTGGTCGCTCGACGATATCCTGCCGCATGTGCATCGCGTCGAGCGCGGCCTGATCCGTGTCGATGCCGACGAGGTGACCTACCCCCTGCATGTCATCCTGCGCTACGAACTGGAGCAGGAGCTCGTCGCGGGCCGGCTGGAGGTCGCCGACCTGCCCGAAGCCTGGGACGCCAAGATGCGCGATTACCTCGGTCTTTCCACCATCGACAATCCGGCCGACGGACCGATGCAGGACGTGCATTGGCCAGGGGCCGCCTTCGGCTATTTCCCCTCCTATACGCTGGGCGCGATGATGGCGGCGCAGCAATGGGCGGCGCTGACGCGGGATCATCCTGCCGCCGATGACGATCTCGCCAAAGGCAATTTCGAGGCGATCAACGAGTGGCGCCGCAAAAAAATCTGGTCGCAGGGATCACGCTGGTCGACGCCGGATCTGCTCGAACGCGCCACCGGCGAAAAGCTCAACGCCACCTATTTCGTGAACCATCTGAAGCAGCGCTACGGAACCGCGTAGAGCGGCACATCAGGAACGTAGTTGGTTCTGCCTACTCCGCCGCGCCCCTGAAAGCACTGGCGCCGGTTTCGAACTGCAGCTTGGCCAGCCGCGCATAGATGCCGCCCTTGGCGACAAGGCTTTGATGCGTGCCTTCCTCGACGATCGAGCCGCCATCCATGACCAGGATCCTGTCGGCCTTCAGCACCGTTGCCAAGCGGTGGGCGATGACGATCGTGGTGCGGCCCTGCATCAGCCGTTCCAGCGCCGTCTGCACCAGCGTCTCGCTTTCGGCGTCGAGGGCGGAGGTGGCCTCGTCGAGCAGCAGGATCGGGGCGTCACGCAGGATGGCGCGGGCGATCGCAACCCGCTGGCGCTGGCCGCCTGACAGCGTCACGCCGCGCTCACCGACCTGGCTGTCATAGCCTTTTTCCAGCTTGAGGATGAATTCATCGGCAAGTGCATCCTTCGCCGCCGTCTCGATTTCGGCCTTGCTGGCTCCCGGCCGGCCGAAACCGATATTGTCACGCGCGCTTGCCGCGAAAATGGTGACGTCCTGCGGCACGATTGCGATGCGCTGGCGGACCGAAACGGGATCGGCCTCGCGCACGTCGACACCGTCGATCAGGATCTTGCCTGTTTCGGGATCGTAGAAGCGCAGGATCAGTGAAAACACCGTGCTCTTGCCGGCCCCTGACGGCCCGACGATCGCCACCGTCTCGCCCGGCATGACCTGAAAGCTCAAGCCGTGCACGGCGGCGCGGTCGGGCCTTGCCGGGTAGGAGAAGGAGACATTGTCGAAGGCGATCGCGCCCTTGGCGACGGCCGGCAGCGGCTTCGGATCGGCGGGAGCCTGGATCGCCGGCTTCTCGGCCAGGATCTCGGTCAGCCGTTCGGCGGCACCCGCCGCTTGCGCAAGCTCGCCCCAGACTTCCGACAACGCGCCCAGCGCGCCGGCGGCGAACACCGAATAGAGCAGGAACTGACCGAGCGTACCCGGCGATATCGAGCCTTCGAGCACGTCGCGCGAGCCGAACCACAGCACCGCCACGACGGACGAGAAGATGGTGAAAATGGCGAAGAAGGTAAGGAAGGAGCGCGCGAAGATCGAGGAGCGTGCCGCCTCGAAAGCAGCTTCCACCGCGGCCGAGAAATGCCCGGTGACCAGCTTTTCATTGGTGAAGGCCTGCAGCGTGCGCACCGCGCCGATCTGTTCGCTGGCATAGGCGGTGGCATCGGCAAGCGTATCTTGCGCCTGGCGTGATTTGCGCCGCACCGAACGGCCGAAAGCGACCAGCGGCAGCACGATGACAGGAATGGCTGATATGACGAGGCCTGATAGTTTCGGACTGGTGATGACCATCATCCCCACCGCGCCAAGACCGAGGATTACGTTGCGCAGCGCCACCGAGGCCGTCGCTCCGACCGCCGACTTGACCTGCGTCGTGTCGGCGGCAAGCCGCGACACGATCTCGCCCGACTGGGCGGTGTCGAAGAAGGCAGGCGACAGCGTCGTCACATGGGCAAACACATCGCGCCGGATATCGGCGACGACGCGCTCGCCCAGCGTGATGACGAAATAGTAGCGGCCGGCCGATGCTGCCGCCAACACGGCGGCCATCGCCACCAGAGCGGCGAAATATTCGGCGATGAAGGTGGTGCTGGCCGACGAGAAGCCATGATCGATCATGCGTCGCACCGCCAGCGGCAGCGCCAGCGTGGTTGCCGCCGCGATGACCAGCGAGATAATGGCGCCGACGACCAGTGTGCGATAGTGCGTGATGTACGGGAACAGGCGCCGGAGCGGCTTGAGCGAACGCCGGCGCTCGTCTGCGCTGGTGATTTGCGCCATCCCGATGTTTCCTCCAGCCGCCCTTGGGGTCTACGCCTCAATATGCGCTTGCCGCGGCCTTGTGATTCAATTCCGGCTGATGTATAGGCTCGCCGACCGTTTTAGAAGCCGTGGCTCCTCAATAGCTGCGGCTTCGAGTTTTAAAAAGAGGCGCATCGACGCAGGCTTATGCCCGTCGGCAGCGCCGGCAAGCCAGGAACCGAGCCATGAAGAGCGCTATTCATCCCGACTACCACACCATCAAGGTCGTCATGACCGATGGCACCGAATACACGACCCGTTCGACCTGGGGCAAGGAAGGCGATACGATGAACCTCGATATCGACCCGACCACCCACCCGGCCTGGACCGGCGGCCAGCAGACCCTGCTCGACCGCGGCGGCCGCCTGTCGAAGTTCAAGAAGCGTTTCGAAGGTTTCGGCATCTAAGCTCAACGAGCTTTCACGGAACAAAAAACCCGCCTCCGTGGCGGGTTTTTTGTTGCGGCGCGGCGCTACTCGGCCAGCAATTCCCTTAGCGCCATGCGCTTGTAGGCGGCGACCAGCCTGTCGCCCTCCTGGCGCTCAACCGAGATCGCCAGCCGCATGGCGGCCTCGCCCATCTGCCAGACCAGAAACGCCGTGGTTTCCAGTGTCGCCGGATCGACCGCCGGCCGCAGCCGTTTCAGCACCGCGGTGAGGAATTCGGCGTTGGCGCGGCTGTCGGCGAGTTCGAGTTGGCGCAGCGCCTTGTCGGCCTGCGTGCCCGACCAGATGTCGCGCATCACCGGCTCGGCCAGGAACAGCCGGTAATAGATGTCGACTAACTCTGAAAACGCGGACTGCAGGCCTTCGGCGTCGCTGACGCCGGCGAGTGCCGCCGAGATGCAGGCTTGGCTTTCGGCGGTGTAGCGCTCGGCCAGCGCCCAGACGATCGCCCGCTTGTCGGGAAAGAACTGGTAGAGCGAGCCGATCGACACACCGGCCCGTTCCGCCACTTCTCCCATGCGCATGGCATCGCTGCCTTGCTCGGCGATCAGCGCCGAGGCAGCGGCCAGCATGCGCTCGACCCGCTCGCGGCTACGCTGCTGGCTCGGCGCCCGGCGCGGTGAAGCAACCTGCTCCTGTGCGGAAACGGGGGCTGCCGTGTCTTCCAATGACTGACTCCAAATGCAATCAAAATCGCTTGACTCGCAAAATACGAGGGTTTATCACGTTTTGCAAATGTGAGGATTGTTCATATTTTGACGCAAAGGAAAACACAACGGGCATATGGAGCAAATGACATGATCGCGAAACTTCTTCCCACCCTCATCTTCATTGCCGCACTCGGCTCAGGCGTCGTCGGCGGCGTCTTCTTTGCTTTCTCCAGCTTCGTCATGCCGGGCCTCGCCCGCATGCCAGCCACAAGCGGCATTGCCGCGATGAATTCGATCAATGTCACAGCTGTGACCCCGCTGTTCATGACAGCGCTGTTCGGCACGGCGCTCGTCTGCGTCCTTGTCGCCATCGGTGCGGTGATTGGCTGGAGCCAGCCGGGTTCGCTCTGGCTGATTGCCGGCAGCCTGCTCTATCTCATCGGCATCGTGGTGGTCACGATGATCTTCAACGTCCCGCTCAACGATGCGCTCGCCGCCGTCGATCTGGCCAGCAGCAATGGCGCAGGCCTGTGGCCACGCTACCTCCATGAATGGGTGATGTGGAACCATGTCCGCACCATCAGCGGCATAGCCGCGCTGGCATCCTTCTGGTTCGCCACGCGTTGACGACGATGGATGGAGCGACCGATGAAGGATCAATACGCAAATATGGCCTTCGGCATGGCCATCGGAGTTGGTGTCGGTGCCGCGATCGGCACCGCTCTGGATGACCTTCCGATGGGCGTCGCCGTGGGTATTGCGATTGGCGCCGCCTTCGGAGCGTGGCGACGCAAGTGACGGCAGCGCCGGCGGCCTCTACGCCTTTGTCTTCCGATCGGAATGGCCGAGATCGCGGTCCGGGTCGATGACATCACGGACGAGTTGCTTCAGTTTGGCCGCGTCTGGAAAACCGCCGTCGCGCTTGCGATCCCAGACAAGCACATCATTGCAGGAAATGGTGAAGATGCCGCCGGTGCCGGGCACCAGCGTCACCTCGCCCAGATCGGTGCCGAAGGTCGACAGCAGTTCCTGCGCCATCCAGCCGGCACGCAGCAGCCACTGGCACTGCGTGCAGTAGGTGATGACGACGCAATGCTTCCCTGACGCGTTCATTGGTCCGCCTCCAGAACGCGCACGGTCGTGCCTGCAACTCGGTCATGTATTGGCTCGTTGCCGAGTGCGACGGTCAGCGCGATCCAACATGGCCAGAGAAAAGCTAGGGCAGACGCCGTAAAGGCGATTACGATTTCCAGTCGGGAATAGTTCAGCACGGGCGCCGGAACGGTTTTCCAGGTCTGGAAAGCAAAGAAAGCTCCGACCAGCGTGGCGGGCAGATAGCCCAGGAATTTTACCACCTGCCGACAAACAGTTTTTTGCAAAGCGAGGCCTTCCCTATGCCAATTCAGCTCGTCATGGACGAAGAGGGCCAAGACCCCTTTGCCAAGCGACCGGCTGAAGGCCCCCTCCATCACAAGAAGATAGGTCGCCAGGACCAGCACCTGGAGGAAGCCTAGATCCAGTGCCGCAGTTCGAAAATTTCCGTTTGAATCTAGGTCTATCGAAAGGGTCGATACTGCCTTCGATTGAGCGTCCGTGCTCGTACCGGCTGCCCATCTGGCCACCGGAAAACCGAAGAAGGATGTTGCACAAACCTGCCAATCGTAGCGGGAAAGTATAGGATCGTCTGTTCCTTTCAGACTGGCGGACTGGCAGGTTTTCCAGTTCAGCCAGAAGCTGCCCTTCACTCCGCCGTTGGTCATCAGAAACAAGGCCGCAACCAGTGCATAAAGAGCGACGAAGATGACAAGGTAGTCGATAAGCGAAGCGAAAAGCCGTCGCCAAAGGCCGCCTGGACGAGGCCAGGTCACTGCAAGTTCAACGCCTTCGTCAGTCATCTTCCCTCTCGCCGACAACTGACTGCGCTACACCTTTGGCGGAAGTCTCAAGCAGCGAGGCCATGCTACCCGCCTGTAGCGCCGTTGGCCACCACCTTGCAGTCTCATGCCGCGCTGAGCTTGGCCATGGTCTCGTCGTCGACTTCAAAGTTGGCGTAGACGCTCTGCACGTCGTCGTCGTCCTCGAGCGTGGCAACCAGCTTCATCAGCGACTGTGCCCGGTCCTCGTCGACCGGAACATTGTTTTGCGGCTTCCAGATCAGCTTCACCGATTCCGCCTCGCCGAGCGAGGCTTCCAGCGCCTTCGACACTTCGCCGACATTCTCGAAGCCACAATAGATCGTGTGGCCTTCCTCGTCGGTTTCAACGTCATCGGCACCGGCTTCGATCGCCGCATCCATGATCTTGTCGGCGCTGCCGGCCGATGCCGGATAATAGATTTCGCCGGCACGGTCCCACATGAACGACACCGAGCCGGTTTCGCCCATTGCCCCACCGGCCTTGGTGAAGGCGGCGCGCACATTCGAGGCCGAACGGTTGCGGTTGTCGGTCAGCGCTTCGACGATGACGGCGACGCCGCCTGGGCCATAGCCCTCATAACGCACGGCTTCGTAGCTCTCGGCATCGCCCATCGAGGCCTTGTTGACGGCACGCTGGATGTTGTCCTTCGGCATCGACACCGCCTTGGCGTTCTGGATAGCCAGCCGCAGGCGCGGATTCATCGATGGATCGGGCGTCCCGCTCTTGGCGGCGACGGTGATTTCGCGCGCCAGCTTGGAAAACATTTTAGACCGCACCGCATCCTGGCGGCCCTTGCGGTGCATGATGTTCTTGAACTGTGAATGGCCAGCCATGGTGTCGTCTTCTCGGCTAGAGCATCCCGAAGCGAAGTGATCTCACCTCGTCTTGCGCAATGCCCGAATTCAAAATTTCAGAGCGTCCCAGGTGCACCCCGTGGAAGCACGGCGTTCTCTGTCGGAATGGCCGGCTTATAGATAAATCGGCACAATTCGTCCAGCCGCACCGTGCACAGGACGCGCGACATGGGCTGCTGCAAGCGTTCACGCCTCCAGATCGGATTTCAGCCGCTCGATGATGCTGAGGGCATGCCCGGCATACTGGCTGATCCAGCGGTCGTGGATCTGCTTGATCGGCAGCGCGTTGAGATGGTTCCAGCGCTCGCGGCCGTCGCGCCGCGCAACGATCAGGTCGGCCTCCTCCAGCACCTTGAGATGCAGCATGACGGTGCAGCGATCTATATCGGGAAAGGCCTCGCACAGCATGCCGGTCGTCTTCGGCGCGTCCTTCAGCTGGTCCAGTATTTCACGCCGGCGCGGGTGCGCCAGCGCCTTGAAAACATTGTCGTCTTGCGATCGGCTTGACATGTTATGTTTATATAACATATTGTCGAACCGATCAAGGGAAGGAGTTGTGGATATGTCACTTGGATTCAGTGTTTCCGGACGCATCGGCAAACCGGTCGCCGACGTATTCGACGCGGTCGTCAATCCGAAGAAACTGAGCGGCTATTTCACCATGATCGGCGGCGCCAGTGCGCCTCTGGTGGCAGGCGCCGGCGTTGTCTGGTGGGGTAAGGTGCCGGTCGAGGTCGACGAAGTGGTCAAGGACCGCCGCATCGTGCTGCGCTGGGATGCCACCGACGCCGACGGCAAACCCGCCTACAAGACCCGCATCGAGATGAATTTCGAGCCGCTGGACGATGGCGGCACCTTCGTCACCATCGCCGAGAGCGGTTGGCAGGAAGGCGCGGTCGGCCTGAAGAAGTCCTACCTCAATTGCGAGGGCTGGTCGCAGATGCTGGCCTGCATGAAGGCCTATGTCGAGTACGGCATCAATTTGCGCGACGGCTACTACCGCAGCGAGATGAAGGGCGAACCCGCCAACGAGACCAATATCTGAGCGGCCCCCATATCTGAGCGCCAGGGAGCAAGACGGAGGTCAACGATGAAGAAAGTAACGCCATTCCTGATGTTCGAGGGCAAGGCCGAAGAGGCAATGACCCTCTATTGCGAGACCATTCCCGGCAGCAGCGTCCTTGACGTCACACGCTACGGCCCCGGCGAAGACGGCCCGGACGGCACGGTCAAGCTTGCGCGCGTGTCGATCGCCGGCCTGGAAGTCATGATCTTCAATACCCCCGTCAACCACGCTTTCACCTTCACGCCGTCGGTCTCGCTGTATGTGGACTGTTCCGCCGAGGACGAACTGGACCGGATTGTCGAGACACTGGCCAAGGACGGTGGATTTCTGATGCCGCCCGACAATTACGGCTTCAGCTTCCGTTTCGCATGGCTCAACGACAGGTTCGGGGTCTCCTGGCAGGTCAATCTCGCATAACCAGCCTGGGCAAGGGCGACCAACAACAGCTGAACACGACAAGGGAGCCAGCAATGACCGCGACAATCACCGGCGGCATCAACATCGCCATGAAGGTGCCGCCGCACCAGTATGAGGCGACGATCGCCTTCTACCGCGACGTCGTCGGCCTGAAGCCCTTTACAGACAAGGCACCGGCCATCGGCTTCGAGCTTGGCCCCAACCGCCTGTGGATCGATAAGGCGCCGATGATGAGCCACGCCGAAGTGTGGCTGGAGCTGTTCACCAAGGATTTCCCCATGGCTGCGGATCATTTAGCCAAGGCTGGCGTTGTGCGTTGCGATGCCATCGAGCCACTGGGCGAGGGCTTCCGCGGCGGCTGGATCACCAACCCCGCCAACATCATCCACATGCTGCGCGAACCGGACGCCTGGTGAACGCCAAGCCTCGAAAGGAGCATCCGATGGACATCCGCGAAAAGCCAACCGCCGCGGCCGGCATGCTGATCCGGCGGCCTGTCGCCGATGTATTCGAGGCCATCGTCGATCCGGCCACAACCACGAAATTCTGGTTCACCCATGGCAGCGGCCGGCTGGACAGCGGCAAGCAAGTCCTCTGGGAGTGGCGCATGTACGGTGTCTCGACGACCATCGACGTCAGCGAGATCGTCGCGAATGAAAAGATCGTCATGCAATGGAGCGATCCGCCAACCACCGTGGTCTGGAGCTTCACCGAAATGCCAGGCGGTACGACCTTTCTCGAGGTTCGCAACTTCGGCTTTGCCGGCAATGGCGACGAGCAGGTAAAAGAAGCCATCGGCTCAACCGGCGGCTTCACGCTCGTGCTGGCCGGCGCCAAGGTCTGGCTTGAGCAGGGCCTGACGCTCGGCCTGATCGGCGACCGCCACCCGAAGGGCGTGCCGGCTAACTAAATCGGATCAACCTCGCCGCTTTTCCTGTTCGGTCACATGATGGCGAAGTACGCGATTGATTTCGGTTTGATAGCCACCGCCTCCGACATGTTCCTTAAACCAGGATAGCACATCGGCATCGAGCCTAATGGTGACCGGCTGCTTGAGTGGTCGGTAAAGATGTCCACGGCGAGCATGAATCCAGTTCTCGGCCGGAGCTTCTGGAATGTCCGAGGTATCAATCTCGCTGTCGGGCAAATCGGCCAGCTTGGCAAGTTGATTGCGCAGATCCTGGCTAAGGTCCTTCCTGTTCATAGCGCTTCCTTTCATGCGTTGTCGCTTTCCGAGCACCAACGATCCGAACCCGTTCTTCATCTTCGCGACCGGGGTAGGTATGCACAACCAGCAATACCGCGACAGCCTCAATCATCCCGATCGCGTGCCATCGTTGCTCACCATCTTCAAACCGGTCAGGCACGATGACATGGAGCGGATCATCGAACACCTTTCGTGCAAGATCAAAGGCGATGCCGTGCTTGGCAAGATTGCGCCTCGCTTTTTCAGGATCCCATTCAAACTGCAAAGTAGCACCATCGACTACAGTATTGTATGTACAAATCCGTAAAAGTCAATCCAAACGCGGCATGCGCCCAAGCCCAAGCTCAGTGCCCGCCACCCGATTTCGCCTTCCTACGTCGCCGCGCCAGCATGTTGAGTCCCTCGACCAATGCCGAAAAGCCCATCGCCGCATAGATGTAGCCCTTGGGCACATGGTAGCCCATGCCGTCTGCGATCAGTGTCATGCCGATCATCAGAAGGAAGCCCAGCGCCAGCATGACAATGCTCGGGTTCTTGGCGATGAAGTTGGCCAGCGGCCCGGCCGCCAGCATCATCACGCTCACCGCCACGATCACGGCGATGTACATGATGGCGATCTCGTCGGTCATGCCGACGGCGGTGATGATCGAATCGATCGAGAAGACCAGGTCGAGCAGCAGGATCTGGAAGATCGCGCCGGCAAGGCTGATCTGCAGCGTCTCGCCCATCATCGTATCCTTGTGGTCGTCGGGATCGACCGTGTGATGGATCTCCTTGGTCGCCTTCCAGACCAGGAACAGGCCGCCGGCAATCAGGATCAGGTCGCGCCAGGAAAAACCGTGGCCGAAGGCCGTGAACACCGGCGTGGTCAGCTGGACGATGATCGAAATGGTGGCCAGCAGCACCAGCCGCATGATCAGCGCCGCCGAGATGCCGAGCCGGCGGGCACGGGCCCGTTGTGCTTCCGGCAGCTTGTTGGTCAGGATCGAGATGAAGATCAGGTTGTCGATGCCGAGCACGACCTCGAGCACAATCAGCGTCAGCAGCGCGACCCAGGCGGTCGGGTCGGACACGAATTGGAAATGCGGCGCCAGGAATTCGATGAGCTGCATGGAGGTCGTCCCCTCTTTTAACGATCTAGAGCAGTGTCGCCGGCAGTTAGGTACTAAGCGTGCCTATATCAATGTCAGGACCAGAAGGACGGTGCGGTTTCTTCCAGCCGTGGCCCGCGACGAAACGGCGCGATCCGCTCGGTCAGCCCTGTGCGGTCGGAAATATCGACGCCAACGCCGCACAAGGTCGCCGGTCCGGTCGCCGCCTCGAAGCGGCCTTTCGGCACCTTCGACAGGAACCGGTTGAGCGGCTCCTCCTTGTCCATGCCGAGCGAGGAATCGTAGTCCCCGCACATGCCGGCGTCGGACATATAACCGGTGCCGCCGTTGAGGACCTGGTGATCGCCGGTCGGCTGGTGGGTGTGGGTGCCGACGACGAGGCTGGCGCGGCCGTCGACGAAATGCGCGAAGCACATCTTTTCCGAGGTCGCCTCGGCGTGGAAGTCGATAATCACGGCATCCGCCTGCTCGCCGAGCGGACAGGCGGCAAGCTCGCGTTCGCCGGCCTGGAACGGATCGTCGAGCTCGGGATGCATGAACACCCGGCCCATGATGTTGGCGACCAGCACGCGCGCGCCGCTCCTGGCGATATAGACACCGGAGCCGCGCCCGGGCGTGCCCTTGGGAAAGTTGGAGGGACGCAGGAAGCGCTCTTCGCGCGGCGCGAAGGCGAGCGCGTCGCGTTGGTCCCAGACATGGTTGCCGGTGGTGACGACATCAGCACCAGCGGCGATCGTCTCGCGAAAGATATCTTCGGTGATGCCGAAGCCGCCCGCGGCGTTCTCGCCATTGACGATGACGAAATCGAGTTTGAAGTCGGAGATCAGGCCGGGCAGTTGTTCCCACACCGCCGTCCGTCCTGTCTTTCCAACCATGTCACCGAGGAAGAGAAGTCTCATATGATCCCGCACCGAAGGTCAGCGAAAGCTGCATGACGCCAGTGAAGATCATGCGTCCCTTGTACTTATCTACAATTTTGGCGCGAAGCGGCGCAACCCGCTCTCGGTCAGTATTTCCGGAATGACGACGTCATGTTCCTCATCCGGCACCATTGCCACCTCCTGGCAGTCGAAGGCGATGCCGACCAGCCGCGGCGGCTGTCCCTTGTCGATCAGCTTGGCGATGGCGCGGTCGTAATAGCCGGCACCATAGCCGATGCGATGGCCGCGCGCATCGAAAGCGGCGAGCGGCACCAGCATCACAGAGGGGTCGAGCACCTCGGCTTCCTCGTGAGGGCCGACCGTGCCGAAACCCATCTCGACCATCGGCGCGCCGCGCACCAGTTCGCGAAAGACGATGGTGGTCTTGTCGAGAATGGCCGGCAGGCAAAGCCGCGCGCCCTTTTCACGCAAGGCAAACATCAACGGCCGAACGTCGACTTCGGAACGCATCGGCCAGAAGCCGGAAACGATCTGGCCCGGCTCGACGTGGAGGAGATCGCGTGCCGTCTCGGCCATTTCAAGCGCGACCTCCACCCGCCAGAATTCATCGAGCGCATCGCGGCGTCCGAGGGCCTCACGGCGAAGCTGCTTTTTCAGGTCTTTGAGAGAGGTCATTCAGCCAGGCTAGAAAAGGTCAGATCTGGATGGAGTTTTGGGAGCGACGTTTTCCACCGCAATCATCCACCGAAATGCGGGACGCGTGGCAATAAGTGACGATCCACACAACCGGTGGAGAGAGCGATCCCGGGAACCTACAAAGTAGGTGGGCGCCGTGTGAGAAAACCCACGGGTCTTCCCAGGGACAGCTCCCTAAGGATCGTTAAGGCCCCGGGGAAAATGTTCTCCTGCCGGGAAGCACAGACCGTCCCGCCCAATATAGGCTGCCGGCCGGCTAAGCGCCAGTGAGACGGGCATATGTTTCCATCAGGGTTCAAGCCCATTCGTCGCGGCCGGCGCACCCTTGCACAGGGTGAGCCGCGTCCTTACGGTTGCCATGATCAACCGAGGAGCAAGAATGCGTTTCGAAGGCACGGCGGCCTATGTCGCCGACAAGGATCTGATGGTGGCCGTCAACGCGGCGATCGCGCTGGAGCGGCCCTTGCTGGTCAAGGGCGAGCCAGGCACCGGCAAGACGGAGCTGGCCCGCCAGGTGGCGTCAGCACTTGGCCTCGACCTCATCGAATGGCACGTCAAGTCGACCACCAGGGCGCAGCAGGGCCTTTACGAATATGACGCCGTCTCGCGCCTGCGCGACAGCCAGCTTGGTGACGAGCGCTTCAACGACATCAGGAACTACATCAAGCGCGGCAAGCTCTGGGAGGCGTTCGCCGCCGGCAGGAAGGTCGTGCTTTTGATCGACGAGATCGACAAGGCCGACATCGAATTCCCCAACGACCTCCTGCAGGAACTCGATCGGATGGAGTTCTTCGTCTACGAGACCGGCGAAACCATCCGCGCCGCCGTCAGGCCGATCGTCATCATCACCTCCAACAACGAGAAGGAGTTGCCGGACGCGTTCCTGCGCCGCTGCTTCTTCCACTACATCCGCTTTCCCGACGTCGACACGCTGCATAGAATCGTCGATGTCCACTATCCCGGCATCAAGCAGAACCTGGTGCGCGCGGCGCTGACCCAGTTCTACGAAATCCGCGACGTGCCCGGCTTGAAGAAGAAGCCGTCGACCTCCGAGGCGCTCGACTGGATAAGGCTGCTGGTCGCCGACGACATCGCGCCGGAAGATCTGCGCGCCGATCCGAAGAACGCCCTGCCCAAGTTGCATGGCGCATTGCTGAAGAACGAGCAGGACGTGCATTTGTTCGAGCGGCTGGCGTTCATGGCACGAAGGCAGCAATAGGTAGCAGCAGCGCTTTCGCTTCTGTGGACCGTTGCCAGCAGCCGAACAGGCAGGCAGCCTCGGCCAAACCTTCAGAGGAGATGACATGGCTGAGATTATCGTCCGCCCGCTCGCGCAGTCCGACCGCGCCGATTGGCGGCGGCTGTGGACCGACTACCTCACCTTCTATGAGACGAAGCTGCCGGAAGAGGTCTACGCCATCACCTGGAAGCGGCTGTTCACCGAGGGTGAGTTCGAGCCGAAAGGCTTCATCGCCACGCTGGACAGCAAGGCGGTTGGCCTCACCCACTATCTCTACCACCGCTCAGGCTGGTCGGAAAAAAACAACTGCTATCTGCAGGATCTGTTCGCCGACCCTGACGTGCGCGGCAAGGGCATTGGTGCTGCGCTGATCGAGGCAGTAAGACAAGAAGCCGCGAAAATCGGCGTCAAGAACGTTTACTGGATGACGCACGAAACCAACACCACCGCGCGCAAACTCTACGACCATGTCGCGCGCCGCACCGGCTTCATCGAGTATGATCTGCTGTAGATAGACAATGTTCATCCCCTTCTTCCTCGAACTGAAGGCCGCGCGTGTTCCCGTTTCGCTCAGGGAATATCTGTCGCTGCTGGAGGGACTGGAAGCCGGGCTGGTCGACTACGACGTCGAAGGTTTTTATTACCTCGCCCGTGCGGTGCTGGTGAAGGACGAGCGCCATATCGACCGCTTCGACCAGGTGTTTGCGCATGTCTTCAAGGGCATCGAAGCGCTGGGCGGGCCGGATGCCGTCGATGTCGCTGACATTCCCGAGGAATGGTTGCGCCGCATCGCCGAAAAGCACCTGACCGACGAAGAGAAAAAACTGGTCGAGGCGCTGGGCGGTTTCGAGAAATTGATGGAGACCTTGAAGCAGCGGCTGGACGAGCAAAAAGGCCGCCACCAGGGCGGCTCGAAATGGATCGGCACCGGCGGCACCTCGCCCTTCGGCGCCTATGGCTACAATCCCGAAGGTGTGCGTATCGGCCAGCATGAAAGCCGCAACCGCCGCGCGGTGAAGGTGTGGGACAGACGTGAGTTCAGGAATTTCGATGATGCCGTCGAACTCGGCACCCGCAACATCAAGATCGCGCTGAAGCGCTTGCGTCGCTGGGTGCGCGAAGGCGCCGAGGAGGAATTCGACCTGCCCGGCACCATCCACGCCACCGCCGAACATGGCTATCTCGACGTGCAGACGCGGCCCGAACGGCGCAACGCGGTGAAGCTTTTGATGTTCTTCGATGTCGGCGGCTCGATGGACGACCACATCAAGAGCGTCGAGGAGCTGTTCTCGGCCGCCCGCGCCGAATTCCGCCAGCTCGAATATTTCTATTTCCACAACTGCCTCTATGAGGGTGTGTGGAAGGATAATCGCCGCAGGCATGCCGAGGTGATTCCGACCTTCGACCTCCTCCACAAATATGGCCCGGACTACAAGGTGATCGTCGTCGGTGACGCCTCGATGAGCCCTTACGAGATCGCTCATCCCGGCGGTTCGGTCGAGCACTGGAATCCGGAGGCAGGCAGTGTCTGGCTCGGCCGTCTGCTGCAGCAATGGCCGAACGCGGTATGGCTGAACCCCGAAGACCCCAAGAACTGGGGCTACACCCATTCGACTGCGATGATCCGCGACATCTTCGGCGGCCGCATGTTCCCGCTGACTTTGGCCGGGCTTGAGGGCGCGACCAGGCAGCTTTCAAGAAAACACTGAAAGACTGACAGGAGATCCGATGACCTGCTTTCTCTGCCTGCAATGCGGCGTCCAGTTCGCGGCGACAGAGACGCCGCCAAGACATTGCCCGATCTGCGAGGACGAGCGCCAATATGTGCGCTGGGAAGGGCAGGCGTGGATCACGCCGGAGGAACTTGCTGAAGGGCATCGGCTTGTGATGAAGGATGATGCCGGCGTTCTCGCCTTCGGCATCGAGCCGCGCTTCGCCATCGGCCAGCGGGCGCTGCTGGCACAGACGCCACACGGCAACGTGCTGTGGGACTGCGTTTCGATGGTCAGCGACGAGGCGGTGGCCGAGATCAACCGCCGCGGCGGCCTGGCGGCGATCGCCATCTCGCACTGCCATTATTATTCGGTGATGGTCTGTTGGAGCGAGGCGTTTGGCGGCGTGCCGATCTATCTCCACGCCGATGACCGCCAGTGGATCATGCGGCCGCACAAGGCGATCGTCAGCTGGGAAGGCGAGACGCTGGCCATAAACCCTTCGCTGACGCTCATCCGCTGCGGTGGCCACTTTGCCGGCGGTCAGGTGCTGCACTGGAAACGCGATGGCGGCGACGTCTTGCTGGCCGGCGATATCCTGCAGGTGACGCCGACGCGCCGCCATGTCAGCTTCATGTACAGTTATCCGAACTACATTCCGCTCAATGCAGCGGCCGTGCGCCGCATCGCGGCGGCGCTGGAGCCATTCGCATTCGAGCATATCTACGGCGCGTGGTGGAACCAGAATGTCATCGGAGGCGCAAAAGCGGCGTTGGCTGCTTCGGTCGATCGCTATCTGGCGGCGATCGCATGAAGGTCACGATCGAAAATGCGGGAAAATGCCGTAACAAATGCCTATCTTGGTGCGAATATGAGGTTGCAATCCGCGCATGACCCCGAGCCTCCGGTTCGGAAAGGATCATGCGCAAAACCAAAGTGCTACAGCGTCCCTTGCGCGTCCGATGGACGCGCGGCGCTGTAGGAGCGAGCCGGCAAGGCTGAGGAGATCACATGGACACCCACACCTACCCTGTAACTCGCACCGACGCCGAATGGCGCGCCCGGCTGACGCCCGAGCAGTATGCCGTCATGCGCGGTCACGGCACCGAGCGGCCGGGAAGCTGCGCTTTGCTCTACGAGAAGCGCGCCGGCACCTTTTCCTGCGCCGGCTGCGACCAGCCTTTGTTCGAATCCAAGCTGAAGTTCGAGAGCGGCACCGGCTGGCCGAGCTTCAACGACCCGGTGCCGGGCTCGGTCGAAAACACCGTCGACCGCAGCTACGGCATGGTTCGCACCGAATGCCATTGCGCCCGCTGCGGCAGCCATCTCGGCCATGTCTTCGAGGACGGCCCGCCGCCGACCGGCCTGCGCTATTGCATCAACGGCGTGGCGCTGAAATTCGAGCCCTCGGCCTGAGCCATCCGGGTTCGACACTATGAAAGGGCGGCATCTGTCGCCCTTTTCGTTTAAATATCCGTCGCCCCCCTCTGGGCAGACGATCAGACCACGATCATCGCCACCAGCCACAGCGTGGCGCCCAGCGTCATCATCCAGGCCTTGGCCCCGGGAATCTTTTCGGTGGTCCGCCACACCGCCAAGGTCAGGAACAGGCTGTAGGGCACCGACGCGAAATGCACTGCCAGCACAAGCCCGAGCGGCAACTTCAATCCGAGCAAGACGAGCGCCAGCACCGATGCGACGATGCTGACCGCGGTGCCGACGAGGACAAGGTCGCGCCAGAACAGCCGGTCGAGCGGCACCTGGCCTTGCCAGCGTGAGCGGAAAAAGGAGCCGATACCTTCTGGCAACACCGGATATCTATCCCTGCCCCAGGACTTCGGTTACCGCACGCTCGAAGCGCGAACATTCGGTCACCAGCCAGTCGGCCATGGCTGGCCAGTTGTCCTCGGCATAGCAGTTCACCCGCCACATCGAATTGATGCCGAGGCCCTCGCAACTCTGTTCCGGCCTGAGCTTCAGCCTGTCTTCGATTTCACGCTGAAACGGCTTCAGCCGCGACCAGGCTTGCGTGGCGCCGAACTTCTCGTTGCGACCGAAGAAGACGCCGACCTGATTCTGCGCCGGCGCGACATACATGGAAAGGACCAAGGCGAAGTCGGGCAGCCCGCGCTGCCAGAACCAGGGTCCGCGCCGCGCCATCAGAGCCCTTTCTTCCGGATGCCGCTCAGCGAACAGCGTCCAGAAGCCGCGCTGGCGGAATTCAGAGGCGCGGCGGGCGCCGAAGTCGAATTCGCTCATGGCTTAAACCGTATCTCCGGCAACCGTGTCGGTGCCGGGGCCGGCTGATCTTACACCATGCCGAGTGCGGCCTTATACAGATCGAGGATGGTTTCCTCTTCCTGCCGCTCGGCCTGGTCCTTCTTGCGCAGCCGGATGATCGTGCGCATCGCCTTGGTGTCGAACCCAGTGCCCTTGGCCTCGGCGAACACTTCCTTGATATCGTCAGAAATGGTTTTCTTCTCTTCCTCGAGCCGCTCTATGCGCTCGATGAAGGCACGCAGCTGGCCGGCGGCAACAGTCTGGCTGGTATCGGTGATATCGTCGGCCATATTTTTCTCCAAAAGCATCGGCTCCGCGACTCGCGGACGACTGCGGCAAAATTTGAGCCGGTTCGATGCCCGACCGGCGGCGGCGGGTCAAGCCGTTATCGACCAAGCCACGCGGGCTGCCGCCAGAAGCCGACAACCGGTCCGTTTTGCGAACTCTAATTGAAAGCGATCAGCAGATCCTTGGCATCGATCTGGTCGCCCGCCTTGACCAGCACCTCGGCAACGGTGCCGTCGCGCTCGGCATGCAGCGCCGTCTCCATCTTCATCGCTTCGATGGAAAGCAGCACGTCACCGGCCTTCACAGCCTGGCCGGCAGCCACCGAAAGCGCCGAGACGACGCCCGGCATCGGTGCGCCGACATGCGCCTCGTTGCCGGGTTCGGCCTTGCGGCGGGCTTTGGCGGCGGACGCGCCATGCGCCCGGTCGGGCACCTTGACACGACGCGGCTGGCCGTTGAGCTCGAAGAACACGGTGACCATGCCCTTTTCGTCGACATCGCCGATGGCAAGGCATCGGACCACCAGCGTCTTGCCCTTCTCGATGTCGACGAAGATCTCGTCTTCCGGCTTCATGCCGTAGAAATAGGTCGGCGTCGGCAGGACGCTGACCGGCCCATAGGTTTCCTGCGCTCCGGCGAAATCCGTAAACACCTTTGGATACATCAGCCACGAGGCGAATTCGAACTCCGATAGCTTGCGCTCGAGCTTCTCCTCGATTTCCTTGCGGTTGGCCTTTAGGTCGGCTGGCTTGAGCAGTGAGCCGGGCCGCACCGTGATCGGCTTGTCGCCCTTCAGCGCCTTCCCCTGCAGCGCCGCCGGCCACCCGCCTGGCGACTGGCCAAGGTCGCCGCGCAGCATCGAGACGACCGAATCCGGGAATGCGATATCCTTGTCCGGGTTTTCGACATCGGCAACGGTGAGATCCTGGCTGACCATCATCAATGCCATGTCGCCGACGACCTTGGAGGACGGCGTCACCTTGACGATGTCGCCGAACATCAGATTGACGTCGTGATAGGTCTGCGCCACCTCGTGCCAGCGCGTCTCCAGTCCGAGCGAGCGCGCCTGTTCCTTCAAATTGGTGAACTGCCCGCCCGGCATCTCGTGCAGATAGACTTCCGAAGCTGGCCCCTTGAGGTCGCTTTCAAAGGCGGCGTACTGGTTGCGCACCGCTTCCCAGTAGAACGAGATTTTCCTGATCCATTGCGGGTCGAGACCGGGGTCGCGTTCTGTGCCCTTCAGCGCCTCGACGAGCGAGCCAAGGCATGGCTGCGAGGTGTTGCCGGAGAAAGCATCCATCGCCGCGTCTATGGCGTCGACGCCGCTTTCCACCGCCGCCAGCACCGTCGCCGCCGACAGGCCCGACGTGTCGTGGGTGTGGAAATGGATCGGCAGGTCGGTCGCCTCGCGCAGCGCCTTGAACAGCACGCGTGCCGCCGCCGGCTTCAGCAGTCCGGCCATGTCCTTGACAGCAATGATGTGGGCGCCGGCCGCCTGCAATTCCTTGGCCAGGCCGACATAGTATTTGAGGTCGTATTTCGCCCGCGCCGGATCGAGGATGTCGCCGGTGTAGCAGATCGCCGCTTCGATCAGCTTACCCTCGGCGCCGACCGCATCCATGGCGACGCGCATATTGTCGACCCAGTTCAGGCAATCGAAGACCCGGAACAGGTCGATGCCCCCGCTTGCTGCCTGCTTGACGAAATGCTGCACGACATTGTCGGGATAGTTGGTGTAGCCGACGCCATTGGCGCCGCGCAGTAGCATCTGCAACAGCAGATTGGGCGCCGCCTCGCGCACCAGCGACAGCCGCTCCCACGGATCCTCGGTGAGGAAGCGCATGGCGACATCGAAGGTGGCGCCGCCCCAGCATTCCAGCGATAGAAGCTGCGGCAAGGCACGCGCATAGGTACCGGCGATGCCGGCAATGTCATGCGTTCGCACACGCGTGGCGAGCAACGACTGGTGGCCATCGCGCATCGTCGTGTCCGTGACCAGCACTTGCCTCTGATCGCGCATCCAGGCGGCGAACTTCTCCGGCCCGAGCACATCCAGCTTCTGCTTGCTGCCGCCGGGCACATTGCCGTTGAGGTAAGGCACCACGGGTGCGGCCGCATCGGCCTTCGGCTGCGGCCGGCCGCGCGTCTCGGGATGGCCGTTGACGCTGACGTCGGCGAGATAGTTGATGAGCTTGGTGGCGCGGTCCTGGCGCTTGACCTGCTGGAACAGTTCCGGCGTCGTGTCGATGAACTTGGTCGTGTAGGAATTGTCGGCGAAGCTCGGGTGGTTGATGATCGCTTCGAGGAAGGTCAGATTGGTGGCGACGCCGCGGATGCGGAACTCGCGCAGCGCCCGGTTCATGCGGGCGATCGTCTCGGCCGGCGTCGGCGCCCACGCCGTCACCTTCTCCAGCAGCGGATCGTAGAAGCGGGTGATGACAGCGCCCGAATAGGCGGTGCCGCCATCGAGGCGGATGCCGAAGCCTGTTGCGCCGCGATAGGCGGTAATGCGTCCGTAATCGGGGATGAAATTGTGCTCGGGGTCTTCCGTGGTGATGCGGCACTGCAGCGCGTGGCCGTTCAGCCTTATGTCCTTCTGCGCCGGCACGCCTGATTCCGGTGTGCCGATGGCAAAGCCGTCGAGGATATGGATCTGCGCCTTGACGATATCGATGCCGGTCACCTGCTCGGTGACGGTGTGCTCGACCTGGATGCGCGGGTTGACCTCGATGAAATAGAATTTGCCGGTGTCGGCATCCTGCAGGAACTCGACCGTGCCGGCGCCGATATAACTGGTCTCGCGGGCGATCTTCAGCGCATGGCCGCAAAGCTCCTCGCGCTGCGACATTTCGAGATAGGGCGCCGGCGCCCGCTCGACGACCTTCTGGTTGCGGCGCTGGATCGAACAGTCGCGCTCGAACAGGTGCACCGCATTGCCATGGGTGTCGCCCAGCACCTGCACCTCGACATGGCGCGCGCGTTCGATCAGCTTTTCGAGATAGACCTCGTCCTTGCCGAAGGCGGCTTTCGCCTCACGCTTGCCTTCGGTGACTTCACGGGCAAGGTCGGCTTCGGCGCGGATGGCGCGCATGCCGCGGCCGCCGCCACCCCATGATGCCTTCAGCATCACGGGATAGCCGATTCCCTTGGCCAGTTTCTTGACCGCCTCCATGTCATCCGGCAACGGATCGGTGGCGGGGATCACCGGCACCCCGACCTCGATGGCGAGATTGCGCGCCGCGACCTTGTTGCCGAGCCGCCGCATTGTGTCCGGCTTCGGCCCGATGAAGGTAATGCCGGCTTCGGCACAGGCGTCGGCGAATTCGGGACTTTCCGACAACAGGCCGTAGCCGGGATGAATAGCATCGGCACCCGACAGCCTGGCGACGCGGATCACCTCCTCGATCGACAGATAGCTTTCGATCGGCCCCATGTCCCGGGTCAGATGCGGTCCGCGCCCGACCTGGTAGCTCTCGTCGGCCTTGAAGCGATGCAGGGAGTATTTGTCTTCTTCGGCCCAGATCGCCACGGTTTTGAGGCCGAGTTCGTTGGCCGCGCGAAAGACGCGAATGGCGATTTCGGACCGGTTGGCGACGAGGATCTTCGTGATGGCCAAGGACTGGGCTCCAGCAACGGAAGGAAGAGAAATCGGCGCAATGATTAGCGTGAAAATGCTGCAGTGCAAACAAATTTGACGCGCATTTAAACCGATTGAAATGGAATCATTGCGCCAGAGGCCATCGCATTCATCCAAACAGCCAGAAAAAGCGCCGGCTCTGCCGTGACGCACGATCATTCCCGGCTAAGGGACCCGGCTCCATCGGTCGCCCCCTGAATGGCAAAAGAAAATGCCCGGCGCGAGGCGCCGGGCATCCGCAAACGGTCTGGAGACTGACGGGGCTTACATCTTCTGGATGTAGGTGTACTTGCCGTCGTCGCCCTTCTTCCATTCGTACATCACGTAGCCGGGCAGCGTCGGGTCGCCCTTGGCGTCATAGGACAGATCGCCGAGCACGGTCTTGAACGGGCCGTTTTCATGCAGCGCCTTGGCAACTGCCTGCGGGTCGTTCGACTTGGCAGCGGTCGCTGCCTCGGCGATAGCCTGTACTGCGGCGTAGGAGTAGAGCGTATAGGCTTCCGGTTCGAAACCCTGCGCGCGGAACTTCTCGACGAGTTCCTTGTTGGCGGGGATCAGGCGCGGATCCGGACCGAACGTGTTGAGCGTGCCTGCAACAGCGTCGCCCGCGATCGAAGCCAGTTCGTTCGACACGATGCCGTCGCCGGAAATCAGTGTCGCCTTGAGGCCCTGGTCGGCCGCCTGGCGGATGATCAGGCCTGCTTCGGTGTGCAGGCCGCCCCAGTAGATGATCGAAACGCCGGCTTCCTTCATCTTGGCGATCAGCGCCGAGAAGTCCTTGTCGCCGACATTGATGCCTTCATACATGACTTCCGTCAGGCCCTTGGCATTCATTGCCTTCTTGGTTTCGTCGGCAAGACCCTGGCCATAGGTGGTCTTGTCGTGGATGACGGCGATCTTGGCGTCCTTGAAGTTCGCGGCGAGATAAGCACCGGCAATGCTACCCTGCTGGTCATCGCGTCCGCAGGTGCGGAACACATTCCACAGGCCGCGCTCGGTGAACTGCGGGTTGGTCGCGGCCGGCGTCACTTCGACAATGCCGTTTTCCGCATAGACTTCCGAAGCCGGAATCGAAACGCCCGAGTTGAAGTGGCCGACCACGAACTTGACGCCGTCGCCGACGAACTTGTTCGCAACCGAGATGCCCTGCTTCGGATCGGAGACGTCGTCGCCGACTTCGAGCTTGATCTGCTCGCCGTTGATGCCGCCCTTGGCATTGATGTCGGCGACGGCCGCTTCCGCACCCTTCTGAAGCTGTGCGCCGAAGGCCGCGTTCGGACCGGTGATCGGACCGGCGACGCCGAACATGACGTCAGCCCACGCGTTGCCGCCGAACGCGACCAGCGCGGTCAGGGCGACGGCGGACAAAAGTGACTTTTTCATTTAAACGCTCCCATTTACGGAGTGGGCGTGGATGAAGCTTTCATGCGATGCCCACCCTTATCGCAGAAAGCATAGTTTGCCGATTTTCAGGCACTTGTCACGCCGATTCAATTTCGAGACGGCGTTAATGATGAACGTCAGCCTTTCGGTTTCCAGCTCAAGAGTGAAGCTCTTTCGTAGAGCCAATTATACTGTGTCACCATCTGGTTGGTGCGCGTGTATTGATAGCCGACGAAGCCGAGGATCATCAGCACGATGGTGTCGACGACATAATAGTGCAGCGAGAACATGGTGCCGCCGAACAGCGCGTGATGGATGAAGCGGATCGCGATGCCGAGGCCCAGCATATAGGCGAACAGCTGGATGAAGCTGCGCCACGTCTGAGCACTGGCCTTGCCGGTCATCCACGCCGCCCAGCCGCCGAGCAGACAGGTGACGAAGAAGAACTGCCAGATCGAGGGTTCCTCGTAAAGAATGCCCTGCATGGTGAAGTCTCCTTAGCATGATCCCGAAAAGTTGCGGACTTTCCGGACAAGATCATGCGACAAACAAACAATCTGGAGCGGAATGGCGAATGCACGCATTCCGCTCCGAACTCAGTGGTGTCCGCCTTCGAGATAGGCGGCGCGCACTTCCGGATTGGCGAGCAGCTCCTTGCCGGTGCCGCTCATCGTCACATTGCCGTTGACCATGACGTAGCCGCGCGTGGCGAGCTTGAGCGCGCCGAAGGCGTTCTGCTCGACCAGGAACACGGTCAGCCCCTGGGTGCGGTTCAGTTCGCGGATGGCGTCGAAGATCTGCTTGACGATCAGCGGCGCGAGACCCAGCGACGGCTCGTCGAGCAAAAGCAGCTTCGGTCGTGCCATCAGCGCGCGTCCGATCGACAGCATCTGCTGCTCACCGCCCGACAGCGTGCCGCCGCGCTGGGTGATGCGCTCTTTCAAACGCGGGAACAGCGTGAACACCTTCTCGACGTCCTCGTCATAATGCTTGAGGTTGTCGAGGCTGGCGCCCATCTGCAGGTTTTCCATCACCGTCATGCGCGGAAAGATCCGCCGGCCCTCGGGCGACTGGGCAATGCGCATGCGCGCGATCTCGTGCGTCGGCATCTGGGTTATGTCGGTGCCGGCAAAGGTGATGGTGCCGGCGCGAGCCCGCGGCGCGCCGAAAATGGTCATCATCAGCGTCGACTTGCCGGCGCCATTGGCACCGATCAGCGCCACGATCTCACCTTCCTTCACAGTGACATCGACGCCGTTCAAGGCTCGGATGTTGCCGTAGTAAGTCTGCACGCCCTTGATATCGAGCAGCGTTGTCGCGGCCATCACTTGCCCCCTCCACGCTTGCCCGCCACGGGCTTGGCAGCGGTCTTGCTCGCGGTCTTTCCGGAGGCTGCCTTTGCAGTCTTTGCGGAAGCATGGCTTGTCGCCACCTTGCCCGCATCGACGCGGCGCGAGAATTCCGTGTCCTTGCCTTGGCCGAGCAACCTGGCCTGTTTGACCCATTCCTCGCGCGCGATACGTCCGTCAAAGGCGAGATAGGCTTCGGCGGCCTCGACGTCGGCCTTTTTCCAGGCGCCGATCTGGTCGAAGTGGAAGATGCCGTGATCGTTGAGCTTCTTCTCGTTGACCGTACCGATGCCCTTGATGCGGGTCAAATTATCGGCCTTGCCGCCGCGAGGCGCCGCCAGCCGATTGGAGATCTCTCCAGCCTTCGCCGTGGCCTTGACTGCCGGCTTGGCCGACGCGGTCGACTTCGCCGCCGTGCCGGTTGCCGCCTTTGAAGCCGCTTTCGGAGCAGGCTTTGCCTTCGCCGCCGGTACGGCTGCCAGCGAGGCTGCCTTGTTTGCCGCGGCGAGCGACCTGGCGTCGACCTGACCGGCCTTTGACGCTCCCTTGGCCACCGTAACCCGCTCGCCCGAACTGTGGCCGACCGTGTCGGTCACCGGCCCGGCGAGATAGGACGACGATGTTCCCGGACCATGCGCGGCATCCGGCCCTGTATCCAGCTGTTCAATGACATCTTCGTCGCCGACTTCGGTAAGGACGGCTTCGACTTCTTCGTCGTCGACGCCGAGATAGGCGGCGATGACGCGCGGATCTGTGCGCACGGACTGCGGGCTGCCGTCGGAAATCTTGCGGCCATACTCCAGCACCACGACATGGTCGGAGATTTGCATGACCACCGACATGTCGTGCTCGATCAACAGGATCGAGGTGCCAGATGTGTTCTTGATGTCGATCAGCAGCTCGTTGAGCGCCGCCGATTCCTTCGGATTGAGGCCGGCCGCCGGTTCATCGAGGCACAGAAGCTCGGGTCCCGTGCACATGGCGCGAGCGATTTCGAGACGGCGCTGCGCGCCATAGGGCAGGTCGCCGGCCGGGTCGTCGGCACGGTCGACAAGATCGGCCTTTTCCAGCCAATGCTTGGCGAGCTCCACCGATTCGGCCGAGGCCTTGCGATAGCCGCTGAAGCCGAACAGGCCAAGCACCGTGTAGCCCGATGCCTTCATCAGTTTGTTGTGCTGGGCGACCAGCAGGTTCTCCAGCAGGGTCATGCCGGAGAACAGGCGGATGTTCTGGAAGGTGCGCGCCACCTTGGCGCGCGCCGGGATTTCATGGTTGGGCAGCCGCTCGAGTAGGAAGGTCGAACCATCGTTCCGGTTGAGCGTGATCATGCCTTCCGAGGGCTTGTAGAAGCCGGTGATGCAGTTGAACACCGTGGTCTTGCCGGCGCCATTGGGGCCGATCAGCGCGGTGATCTCGCCGCGCTTGGCGGCGAAAGACAGATCGCCGATGGCCACCAGACCACCGAACTTCATCGACAGATGATCGACCTGCAGGATAGCGTCGTTCGTGCCCGAAGTGGCTTTCTGAACAGGGTTCGCATTCATCAGCCGTGTCCCTCCTTGGTGAAGGAGCTTGAGACAGCCTTTCGCTCCTTGAGGAAGGCGGTTGGTTCACGACTGCCGACGAAGCCGCGCGGCTTCCACAGCATGACGATGACCATGGCCATGCCGAACAGAAGCATGCGGTAGAGTTCCGGTGTGAAGTCCGGTCCGAAGACCTGCTTGAGGAAGTCGAGTTCGCGCAACGCCTCGGTACCTCCGATCATCACCATTGCGGCGACCGCGATGCCGACCAGCGAGCCCATGCCACCGAGAACGACGATGGCCAGGATGATGGCCGATTCCAGGAAGACGAAGGATTCCGGGCTGACGAAGCCCTGCCGCGCGGCGAAGAACGCGCCGGCGAAGCCGCCGAACATCGCACCCGTGGCAAAGGCTGTAAGCTTCGTAGTGGTGGTGTTGATGCCGAGCGAACGGCAGGCGATCTCGTCCTCCCGCAACGCTTCCCAGGCACGGCCGACCGGCATGCGCCGCAGCCGGATGGTAACGAAGGCTGTCAGCAGCGCCAGCGCCAGGATCAGGTAATAGAGGAAGATCTTGTAGTAGGCGCTCGATGTCGCGAGATGCAGCACCTTGGCGATGTAATTGGGGTCCGACACGTTGAAGGTCATCAGGCCGAAGAAGGTGACCTTCGGAATGCCGGAAATACCGGCCGAACCGTTGGTGACCTCACGCCAGTTGATCAGGACCAGGCGGATGATCTCACCGAAAGCCAAGGTGACGATCGCCAGATAGTCGCCACGCAGGCGCAGCACCGGAAAACCGAGCAGCACGCCCCAGAAGGCGGCCATGGCGCCGGCGGCCGGCAAAAGGATCCAGAACGACAGGCCGTATTGCGTGCCGAGCAGCGCATAGGCATAGGCGCCGACCGCGTAGAAAGCGACATAACCGAGGTCGAGCAGGCCGGCGAGGCCGACGACAATGTTCAGGCCCCAGGCCAGCATCACATAGATCAGGATCTGGATGCCGAAATTGTCGACCCATTTCAGCGAACCTTGCAGACCGCCGACGAACGACCAGGACATCAGCGACAGGATCGCCACTACCAGGATCGGATAGAGGATCAGCGCGGCAATGCCGAGTTTGGTGAAGTTAGCATGGATGAAGCCCCGGAAATAATAGATCACGCAGGCCAGCACATAGATGACTGCCAGGGCGCGCAGGAACTGCAGATAGCCCGCCGGCTCGGCTCCCACCCATCCGACGAGAGAGCTGTTGACCGCAAACAACACCACCGCCGCGACCAAGGCCACGATGAAGGCCGGCAACTGGAAGAAGCGTGACGCCACGCTGGCCGGCAGCAGGCCGGTGGCGACGTCGGTGATCTTCTGGTTGGCGAGGAAGGGCTGGCCATAAGCGACATAGAGGAAGCGCCCGACAGCCGTGGCGATCACCACGGCGGCAAGCAGGCCCCAGCGTGTCGTCAGGACCAGTTCATTGGAAATGTTCTGGCCGGTCTTCAGGCCGATGAACAGCACGAACAGGCCGAACGATATGGCAGCGGCATAAAGTGCCTCGCGCAACGCGCGCTGCATGGGGGTGGCGACGGTGTCGCGCTCCGGAGATACGGTGACGGCCATAGTCTCAGACCTTTTCGACTTCTGGCCGGCCCAATATGCCGGAAGGCAGGAAGATCAGCACGATGGCCAGGATCGAGAACGCCGCGACGTCCTTGTAGTCGATCGAGAAATAGGCCGACCACATGCTCTCGATGAAGCCGATCATCAGCCCGCCGACCACCGCCCCAGGCAGCGAACCAATGCCGCCCAGCACCGCCGCCGTGAAGGCCTTCACGCCCGGCGTGAAGCCATCCGAGAAGGCAATGACGCCGTAATACATCAGGAACAAAGTGCCGGCGACTGCGGCGAGGGCCGCACCCATGATGAAGGTGATCGAGATGGTACGGTCGACATCGATGCCGAGCAGCGCCGCCATCTTGCGGTCCTGCTCACAGGCCCGTTGCGCTCGCCCGAGCGAGGTCTTGTTGACCAGATACCAGAACAGCGCCAGCAGCAGCGCCGTGACGACGACGATGATGATCTGCTTCAGCGACACGCTGATGCCGTTGATGTTGTAAACCTGGCTGACCATCGGCGGGATCGGCTTGTTGCGTGGACCCTGCGTCACCTGGACGAAGTTCGACAGCGCGATCGACATGCCGATGGCAGTGATCAGCGGGGCCAGTCGGAACGAACCGCGCAACGGCCGGTAGGCGACCTTTTCGATCGTCCAGTTATAGAGGCTGGTGAGCAGCATCGCCACGATCATCATGATCAGCAGCGCCAGCACAACCGGCACCGAATAGAACAGCGCGCCAAGGGCGAGGAAGACGATCAGTGCCGTGAAGGCACCCACCATGAAGATGTCGCCATGGGCGAAATTGATCATGCCGATGATGCCGTAGACCATCGTGTAGCCGATCGCGATCAACCCATAGATCGATCCCAGCGTCAGCCCGTTGATAAGCTGCTGGACAAAGTACTGCATGTGTACATGGCTCCCCTGGAATGTCGCCCATGCAGACGCATTCCTTTTCGTATTTCCCCTAGTCGTAAAGTTTCGAGCCCGGATTGCAACGTCATTTTTCAATCGTCATGCGTGTTTTCGAAGCACGCTGTCCGATTGCCCGTTTTCCATCATCCGACCCCTGGACTATCGCGGACCCTACCATTGGCATAACGCAATGTCTTTGACGATTCGACCGCATCATGCGCTCCGTTTCGAAGAAATCACCGTCAAAATTAGGCGATGAAAGGAATCCTTGCGTTTTTGGCACGATCCATTTTTTAAGCCGTCGCTTTCCGCAAGGTCAGGATCCCCATCACTTGACAACAAATCCGTGAGCGAACGGGTCGCGGTCGTCGATGAAGATGGTGTTCAGTCCGGTCATCCGCGCCCAGCCGCCGATCGAGGGGATGATGGCCGGCTTGCCGGCCACGCTGACATCCTTTTCGACTTTGCCCTTGAACAGCGAACCGATGATCGATTCATGGACGAAGCTGTCGCCGGCCTTGAGTCTGCCCTTGGCATGAAGCTGCGCCATGCGCGCCGAGGTGCCGGTGCCGCAGGGCGAGCGGTCGATCGCCTTGTCGCCGTAGAACACGGCATTGCGGGCATCCGCGCCATCCACCGTCGGCGCACCGGTCCACAGCATGTGCGACAGCCGGTTGATGCCGGGGTTTTCGGGATGGACGAAGGAATATTTGTCGTTGAGTCGCTGGCGCACCACCGGGCTCCAGGCGATGAAGTCGCCCGCCGAATAATCGGCCATGTCGCGATAGTTCTTCTGTGATTCGACGATGGCGTAGAAGTTGCCGCCATAGGCGACATCGACGGTGATTTCGCCGAGCCCAGGGCATTCGACCGTCAGCCCTTCGGCATGGAGGAAGGACGGCACATTGGTGATGCGCACCTCCTCGACATAGTCGCCGACCTGTTTGTATTCGGCGATGACAAGGCCGGCCGGCGTGTCGAGCCGAAGCACGCCCGGCGTCTTCGGCTTGATCAGTCCGTGCTCGATGGCCATCGTCACCGTACCGATGGTGCCATGACCGCACATCGGCAGGCAGCCGGAGGTTTCAATGAACAGGATGGCGATGTCGCAATCCTCGCGCGTCGGCGGATAGAGGATCGAACCGGACATCACGTCGTGGCCGCGCGGCTCGAACATCAGCCCGGTGCGTATCCAGTCATACTCGGCCAGAAAATGCGCACGCCGCTCCATCATCGTCGCGCCCTGCAGCAGCGGGCCGCCGCCAGCGACCAGCCGCACCGGATTGCCGCAGGTGTGGCCGTCTATGCAGAAGAAGGATTTCTTGGCCATGACGCTCCTCGAAAATCAAAACCCGAAAATATCAAAATCGCTGCGGACTGAAGGGGGCCAGATCGATCGGTGGAGTCTGCCCCAGGACAAGATCCCTGATCAACCGTCCGGTGGCCGCCGCCTGGGTCAGGCCGAGATGGCCATGACCGAAGGCATAGACCACCGACCGCCTTCCCGGCGCGCCGCCGATGGCGGGCAATGAATCCGGCAGCGAGGGACGGAACCCCATCCATTCGCGCCCACCCAAGGGATCGAGCCCCGGCAGGAATTTTTGCGCCTTCTGCAGCAGCGCCTTCGACCTGGCATAATTGGGCGGCCGCTCGATGCCGCCGAGTTCAACGGCGCCACCGACACGCAGGCCCGTTTCGAGCGGCGTGACGACGAAACCATGGCCGGAGAAGATCAGCATCCGCTTCACGTCGAAGGCACTCGTCGGCAACGTCGTGTTGTAGCCGCGCTCGGTCTCCAGCGGAATGCGATCGCCGAGCTGCCGCGCCAGCAGATGCGACCATGCGCCGGCGGCGACGACAAGTTGTCGCGCCTGCCTTGTGGTGCCGTCTGCCAACGTCAGCGTCGCACCATCCTGATCCGCCGCGACTTGGCTGATCCGGGCCAGCTCAAAGCGGGCGCCCTTGGCCTGCGCATAGGCCCACACCGCCTTGCCCAGCAGTTTCGGGTCGGCGACCGTCTTCCATCCCGGCACGAACGTGCCTTTGATGAAGCGCGGCGACAGCCCCGGCTGCAAGGCGGCCAGTTCCTCGCCCTCGACATGGCGGAAACCGATGCCGAAACGCTCACGCGCCGCCCAGCCGGGCAGCCCGGCCTGAAATTCGGCTTCGCTTTCATAGAGCTCGAGCGAGCCATCTTCGCGCAGCATCGACCGCGTGCCGGAGCGATCGAGCAGGCCCATCCACTCCGCTTCGGCGAGCTTCATCATGCCCGCCTGAGCAGCAAGGCTCGCCTCGTATTTTCCCGGCGCACCGGCGCGCCAGAAGCGGGTCAGCCAGGGCAGAAGCTTCGGCAGATAGGCGGGCGGAATGCTGAGCGGGCCAAGCGGATCGGCCAGCCATTTCGGCAGCTGCCGGATCATGCCCTTGTGGGCCAGCGGCAGCACGTCGGAGAAGGCGAAGGCGGCGGCATTGCCGGAGCTCGTCTCCTCGCAAATGCCGGTGCGGTCGAAGACGGTGACCCTGCGTCCGGCCTCGGCGAGAGACGCAGCGGCACAGATGCCGATGATGCCGCCACCGATGATGGCGATGTCGATTGGAACATCGCTATTCATCTTTGTACGTCACCCCTGCATGCATGTCCCAGTCTCCGCCCCGCTCGCTTCATACCAGCTCAGAACTGCGGCAGCTTCGGCCGAACCTCGAGCGCATCCTTGACGATCTTCTCGACAGCCTTGCGGCGCTCTCCAGACAGCGGCTGGCGCGGCATGCGAACGCGGTCATTTGTGTTGATCGCGAACACTTCGGCAAGCTTGATGTTTTGGACCAGGTAAGTCGAGACATCGAGATCGAGCAGCGGCCGGAACCAGCGGTAGATGGCGAGCGCCTCCTCGCGGCGGCCCTGCTTCATCAGCTGGAATATGGCGACGGTCTCGCGCGGGAAGGCTGTGACCAGTCCCGCGACCCAGCCGATGGCGCCGACCGACAGCGCCTCGAAGGCCAGATTGTCGACGCCGGTGAACAGGTCGTAGCGGGTGCCCAGGCGATTGATGATCTCGGTCGAACGACGGATGTCGTCGGAGGATTCCTTGATCGCGACAAAGCGCTTGTCCGACGCCAGCTCCTCCATCTGGTCGACGGTGACGTCGACACGGTAGGCGAGCCGGTTCGAGTAGATCATGACCGGCAGGTCGCCCGCCTCGGCGACCGCACGAAGCGCTGCAACCGTCTCTTCCGCATTGGTGTGGTAGATCGGGCTCGGCACGACCATGAGGCCGTTGGCGCCTTCCCGGCTCGCGCGCTTGGCGATGCTGGCCGCCTCGCGTGTGCCGGCCTCGTTGACGGTCAGCAGCACCGGCTTCTTGCCGGCGACCTTCTGTGCGGTCTTCAGCACCTCGATCTTCTCGTCGGGCGACAGCATCGGCCCCTCGCCGAGCGATCCGCAGACGATGATGCCGTCGCAGCCGGCCTCCATCTGCAGGCTGAAGCAGCGCTCCATCTCGGCATGATCGAGACGATCATCCGCGGTGAATTTGGTCGTGACGGCAGGAAAAACTCCGGTCCACATGATCATCTCTCCATCTGATATATCAGTGGTATATCTATTAACAAACCCGCTGTCAATGCGGATTCCGTTATGATATATTCAAGATATATCAGGAGAGCGCATTTGATATCCACGGCAGCAAGCACCGCGACGGAGCCAGCCGCGACCAGGGCCTACCATGTGCTCGAGCACATGATCGTCACGCTCGAACTGGCCCCGGCAAGCTTCGTCACCGAGGGCGCTCTGATCGACAGGCTCGGGCTTGGCAGGACACCGGTGCGCGAGGCGATCCAGCGGTTGGCCTGGGAAGGGCTGCTTGACATCAGGCCGCGCGCCGGGATCGCCATCGCCCCGCTCCATGCCGGCGACTGGCTGCGCGTCCTCGATGCACGTCGCGGCGTCGAGGTGGTGCTCGCCCGCTCGGCCGCCCGCTTCGTCACCCGCGAAGCCGCCGACTTGTTTCACGAAGCAGCGCTCGCCATGCAGAAAGCGGTGATCTCGGGCAATGTGCTTGCCTTCATCCAGGCCGACAAGGCACTCGACGAAGCGCTGGCGCTGGCTGCCGACAATCCCTTCGCCGCCCGTTTGGCCGCCCCCTTGCAGACCCACAGCCGCCGCTTCTGGTTCCGCTACAAGGCCGAAACCGGTCTTGCCGAATCCGCCGAGCACCATGTAGCGCTGATCCGCTCGATCCTTGCGGGCGACGAAGAGGCCGCGGCCAAGGACGCCAAACGCCTGATGGCGCTGTTGCGCGGCCACGCCGAGACGGCCGCCACGCGCTGAACGTCCTTTTATATCCGGTGCGCTCTCGTCGTTGGCGCTTCCTCGAAGCTCGGGTTAAGTCCCGGGCAAGGCAGCCGCCGCCATCAACGGACCGTCCCAGCCTTCGCCTGCCGTGATGACGCAGCTCTGACCATGCGTGTCGGTGGCAAGAATTGTCCAGGTGCCCTGGTCGGAGACGAATATCTCAAGAATCAGGCTCGGGTTGACCAGGCCCCGCGCCGCTTCGCTTTCGTGGAATTTTTCCCCGAGCGCTTTGATCATATCCGCACGGGCCGCGCATTGCTCTGCCATCGCCGGGGTGGCCGGAAACGCGGAAACCGCCGCGAAAAATAGCGTTGCGACAAGACGGGTCATCTGACACCTCCTTGCGCCAGACGATGTCCCCGAAGCTGTCGCCAGCGCCGTTGCTTGATCTGCCGTACCTCCTTGCGGCAGGACTGCAAACCAAGACGGCAGATGCTACTTGGTTCCATCACATTAGCGTTCAACGGATAGGGTCGCCACCGATTGCAAAAAAACGCCCGGGCGCGAGCGCCCGAGCGTTGAATCCAAACCAATTTGTTGTCCGGCTCAGTTCATCGTCGGGATGACGAATTCGGCACCGTCCTTGATGCCGGACGGCCAGCGCGAGGTCACCGTCTTGGTCTTGGTGTAGAAGCGGAACGCGTCCGGGCCATGCTGGTTGAGGTCGCCGAAGGAAGATGCCTTCCAGCCGCCGAAGGTGTAGTAGGCGATCGGCACCGGGATCGGCACGTTGATGCCGACCATGCCGACCTGGACACGGCTTGCAAAGTCGCGCGCAGCATCGCCGTCACGGGTGAAGATGGCGACGCCATTGCCCATCTCGTGATCGTTGGCGAGCTTGATCGCGCTCTCATAGGTCGGCGCGCGCACAACAGAGAGCACCGGCCCAAAGATCTCTTCCTTGTAGATGCGCATATCGGCGGTCACGTTGTCGAACAGGCAGCCACCCATATAGTAGCCGTCTTCATAACCCTGCATCGAGAAGCCGCGGCCGTCGACGACCAGCTTGGCGCCTTCCTTGACGCCGGTGTCAACATAGCCCTTAACGCGTTCCAATGCCTGCGCCGTCACCAGCGGGCCGAAATCGGCGGAAGAGTCCGTCGAAGGACCCACCTTCAGGCTTTCAACGCGCGGGATCAGTTTTTCCATCAGCCGGTTGGCGGTATCGTTGCCGACCGGGACGGCGACCGAGATCGCCATGCACCGCTCGCCGGCCGAGCCGTAGCCGGCGCCGATCAACGCATCGACGGTCTGGTCCATGTCGGCATCGGGCATGATGATCATGTGGTTCTTGGCGCCGCCGAAGCACTGCACGCGCTTGCCGGCGGCCGTGCCGCGCGAATAGATGTAATGGGCGATCGGCGTCGAGCCGACAAAGCCGATGGCCTTGATGTCGGGATCGTCGAGGATGGCGTCGACCACGTCCTTGTCGCCGTTGACGACGTTGAGGATGCCTGCCGGCAGGCCGGCTTCGAGGAACAGTTCGGCAATGCGCATCGGCACGCCGGGATCGCGCTCCGAAGGCTTCAGGATGAAGGCGTTGCCGCAGGCGATGGCCGGCGCGATCTTCCACAGCGGGATCATTGCCGGGAAGTTGAACGGCGTGATGCCGGCGACGACGCCGAGCGGCTGGCGCATCGAATAGACGTCGATGCCGGGGCCGGCGCCGTCGGTGAATTCGCCCTTCATCATATGCGGCGCGCCGATGCAGACTTCGACCACTTCGAGGCCGCGCTGGATGTCGCCCTTGGCGTCGGCGATCGTCTTGCCATGCTCACGCGCCAGGATGTCGGCCAGTTCGTCATAGTCGCGGGCGACCAGTTCGAGAAACTTCATCAGCACGCGCACGCGGCGCTGCGGGTTGGTCGCGGCCCATTTCGGCTGCGCTGCCTTGGCATTCTCGACCGCCGCGCGCAGTTCCGCCTGCGAGGCCAGCGCCACCGTGCCGCGCACGGAGCCGTCCATCGGCTGCATGACATCCTGCTTGCGGCCGCTGGTCCCGGCGACATGCTTGCCGCCGATGAAATGACCATAGTCGATCATGATTTCTCTCCCTTGTTTGTGATGCTGCATTGTCCGCCTTTGGCCGGCGGATGGCAACGCGAGTGAGAACGCAACCGTTGTGCGGAAAGTAGATAACGAGAGGCACCTGTGCATCAATTGCCGCAAATGATAGGGTGCGCCCGTCTTTACAGGATTTCTCAAGGTTGAGCTTCGTCACACCCCCCTCTGTCCTGCCGGACATCTCCCCCGCAAGGGGGGAGATCGGATGCAGCGGTCGCTTTCGCAAATCTTCAGCTCCGCAAAAGAGGCTCTGTCAGCGGAGCTGCCAATCTCCCCCCTTGCGGGGGAGATGTCCGGCAGGACAGAGGGGGGTGGGCGGGAACGCGACGCTCGTCATTAGATCGGACCATCCCCATGAACTGGGATGACGTCCGCATCTTCCTCGCCGTGGCGCGCGCCGGCCAGATCCTTGGCGCGGCCAAACGGCTGGAGCTCAACCACGCCACTGTCTCGCGCCGCATCGCCGCACTCGAGGATGCGCTGCGGACAAAGCTGTTTCGCCGGTTGACCACCGGCAGCGAGCTGACGCCTGCCGGCGAGCGCTTTCTCGACATTGCCGAGCGCATGGAAGGCGACATGATCGCCGCACGTTCGACCGTTGCCGGCGAAGGCGACGATGTCTCCGGCACGGTGCGCATCGGCGCGCCGGACGGGTTTGGTGTCGCCTTCCTGGCCAAGCGCCTTGGCGCGCTGACCGCCCTGCACCGCGAGCTGACGATCCAGTTGGTGCCGGTGCCGCGCTCCTTCTCTCTGTCGCGGCGCGAGGCCGACATCGCCATCACCGTCGAGCGGCCGACGGAGGGTCGGCTGGTGGCGGGAAAGCTGGTCGACTACTCGCTCGGCCTGTTTGCCTCCCGCGCCTATGCTGACGTGCATGGTTTGCCCCAAACCGCCGCCGAGCTTGGCCAGCACACATTGATCGGCTATGTGCCGGACCTCATCGTCAGTCCCTCGCTCGACTACGCGGCCGAATTCAGCGCCGACTGGCGCACCAGCTTCGCCATCTCCTCGGCGCTCGGCCAGGCCGAAGCGGTGCGCTCGGGCGCCGGCATCGGCATCCTGCACACATTCGTCGCCCGCTCGATGCCGGAACTTGTGTCCGTCGATGCTGTCGCGCCCATCCGCCGTGCCTACTGGCTGGTCTATCACGAATCGGTCAGGCCGCTGCGCCGCGTCCAGATCGTTGCCAGCTTCATCACCAAGGCAGTGGAGCGGGAGCGAAACCTGTTTGTCTGATGCATGTCGCCCAAAAGTGATCTCGGTTTTGGGAGAACGACATGCATAAACAAAGACGCTAAAGCGCATCGCATGAATCCTTTCAAACGCGCTGCGCTTTAGCCGTGCGCCTTTTCCTTGCCACAAAACCAGCGAGTGTGGCATCAGGCGCGCGGTCGCCGCGTAGGGAAATCTTTCAGAAAGCTGGCGCGGATAGACATGCGAGCCGTTCTTGCCATCCTGCCGCTGCTTTTCGTTTCCGCTTGCGCCAATCCGTGGACGAAGGTCCCGGAGGCCGAACTGCCCAAACCGATCCGCAACGCCATGGCGCGGCCTTCGCCTTTCGTCTTCGGCAATTATTGCGGCCCCGGCACCCGCACCGGCGATCTGTCGTTCCGGCCGGTCAACCGCCTCGATGCTGCCTGCCAGACGCATGACGCCTGTTACATCGCCCGCCACAACCATTGCGACTGCGACGGCACCCTCGTCGCCTCGGCGAAAGCGATCCGCGACGACAAGACAGCGCCGCGTAAAATGCGCGGCGAGGCCGAACTGCTGATCGCCACCTTCACCATTCCCGTCTGCAAGGTCTTCCCGCAGGGCTTCATGCCGCCGCGCGATCCGGCGCAATTGAGCGCCCTGAAGACCGGAGCGGCCGGGTGAAGGGTCACGCATCCATCGCCATCGCTCTGTTCGGGCTGGCTGTCCTTGCCGGCTGTGCCGTCGCTGGCCGCAATGCCTGCGATCTCCTGCAAGGTCAGAGCGCTTGCGCGCGACCCGCGCTCTCCGCCGAGACAGCTGGGCCGCGGATCGCCGCCGCACAGTTTTTCGGTGACGCCGGCACCAGCGACTACGAAAAGCGGTTCCTGGCGCTGCTCGCCCGCCATCAGCTTGGCGCCATGGACCGCGCCAACGGCACCGGCCCTTTCGGCCATGACCGCCATGAGATCCGCAACAGCGATTTCCAGGAGACCTACCGGACACTGCAACAACTGGCCCGGCCGGTGGCCGAAACGCATCTGCCGCCGGCCGGCGCCAATAGCGGCGAGGGCCGTTTCGACGGACGCTGGCGGGTGTCGCGGCAGACGCTCTACATCGATGCGGCAGCGCGGCCCTCAGTGCCCAGGATCTTCGATTTCTCCGGCCTGCAGGCGCGCAGCGTCGAGATCGTCCTGCGCCAGGCCGGCAAGCAACCGGCCGACATCGAAGGCGTCTGCGACGGCACGCTGGCGATCCGTGCCGGCGGCGGTTCACGCACCATCGCCACGGGCACGGCATTCCGTTTTCGCCTGACCGGCGAGGATGACACGGTCAGCCTGTTTCCAAGTGACGGTCTGAACCGCTGCACGGCAAGGATCCGCTCCAGCCTCGCCCCGGCCGGCGCGCCGCTCACCATCCGGCGCGAAGAGACCGCCGATCCGGCTCTCGCCGCCTTCGACAGCCGCTACGAGCGTTGCCCGACGCCAGACCCAACCGGCCTCGATCCGCTCAGCCGCGCCTTCTATGCCAGCCGCTGGCTCTCGCAGACCTGTGCCTTGCCGATCGGAAAGCCGCGCCTGCTGCGCAAATCGCGCGACGGCTTCAACGCCAAGGTCGAGGCGCTGATGGGAGCACCACTGTCCGACAGCGCCATCGACAAGGGCGACCCGGAACTGCCGCTCGATTTCTCCAGGGCGCCAAGGCTGAAGCTGATCTATCTGTCGTCGCTGGAGTTCAAGGCCGACTTCTCCGGTCGCATCATCGAGCGGTTGATCCGCCATCATGCAGCACTAGGCACCAAGGTCCGCATCATCGTCACCGACGTTCTGGAGCGCGACAAGGACGACGCCCTGCTGCACCGGCTGGCCGCCGAATTCCCCAATGTCGAATTGCAAGAATATCGCTGGCGGGCGGACCATGGCGCGCCGATCGACGAGCAGACCTCACAACTGCACAAGGTCCATCACGTCAAGATGCTGGCAACGCTTGCCGACGATCCCGGGCGCTCACGCGCCATCATCGGTGGCCGCAACATCCATGACGGCTTCCTGTTCCACCAGCCGATCGATCTGTCGCGCTATCCAGACCTTGAGCAATACGACAAGACCGACGGGTTTTCGCTGAACTACTATTCGAACTGGAGCGACTTCGACATCGAGTTCGCCGATCCGGCCACGGTCGAAACGCTGGCTGCGCATCTTTCGACAATGTGGCTGCGCGACGCCGACACCAATCTGGCGCGCCCCTTCTCCATTCCGGTCCGGTCCGACGGCGCCCGCCCGTCAGGCACGGCACGACACTTCATTTCGGTGCCTTACGAGGATGGTCATGCGCTGGAGGACTATTTCGTCGAGCTGGTCGACGCCGCCCGGCACCATATCCAGATCGTCAACCCCTACCTCAACCTAACGCCCAAGCTTGCCCAGGCTGTTGACCGGGCGCTCGCCCGCGGCGTCAGGATCGACATTGTCGGCCGCATCGATCTCAAGGGCGATATCGGCGGCAAGTTTCTCACCGCGCTCAACAAGCTGTTCGTCGAGAAATATGGCGACCGCATCAACATCCGCGAGTTCAAGTCGCCTGACGTGGTGCTGCATTCCAAGATCATGATGATCGACGAAAGGCTGGTCGCCATCTCGTCGGTCAATCTCAACAACCGCAGCTTCTTTCACGACTCGGAGAACGGCATGATGGTGCTCGATCCGGCCTTCTACACCAGGATGAAGCCGATCTATGACGACTATGTCGCCCACTCGAACCCGGTCGCCACCAATGTGACGATACCGTGGGCCTACCGGCTGCTGTTCGACGAGGACTGGGTCCGACAGGCGTTCTGACCTTCTACCGCAGATAGCGCTCCTGCGCGAGGTCGCGGACGTCGATGTCGGGCACCCGGCTGGAGATGATGTCGGCCAGCACCTTGCCCGAGCCGCAAGCCATGGTCCAGCCGAGCGTGCCGTGGCCGGTGTTGAGATAGAGATTGGAGAGCTCGGTGCGGCCGATCAGCGGCGGACCGTCCGGCGTCATCGGCCGCAGCCCGCACCAGAACGTCGCGTCCCGCATCGCGCCGGCGCCCGGAAAGAGATCGCCGACCGAGTGTTCCAGCGTGCGCCGCCGCGATTCGTGCAGCCTGAGGTCGAAGCCGGAAATCTCGGCCGTACCGCCAACCCGGATGCGGTCGCCGAGCCGGGTGATCGCCACCTTGTAGGTCTCGTCCATCACCGTCGACACCGGCGCCGCGGCAGCGTCCTTGATCGGCACGGTGATCGAATAACCCTTTACCGGATAGACCGGGATCGGCCGCTTCACCCGGCGCATGAAACCTGCCGAATAACTGCCCAGCGCCATCACATAGGCGTCGGCGGCCTTCCAGCCCTTGCTGGTGCTGAGATTGGCAATGCGGTTACGGCTGCGGATGACCCGCCAGATCGTCACGTCGTATTCGAACTTGACGCCGCGCGCCACGCAAAGCTCGGCCAGCCTGTCGGTGAACATCTTGCAGTCGCCGGTCTCGTCGTGCGGCAGCCTGAGGCCGCCGACGAACTTTTCGCGCACCCCGGCAAGGCCAGGCTCAGCCGCGATGCAGCCGTCCTGGTCGAGGATCTCGTAAGGCACGCCGTACTTCTTCAGCACCTCGACATCGCCGCCGGTGCCGTCGAGCTGCTTTTGCGTACGGAACAGCTGCAGCGTGCCCTGGGTACGCTCGTCATAGGCGATGCCGGTCGCTTCGCGCAGCGCCTTCAGCGTGTCGCGGCTGTATTCGGCGAGCGGCACCATGCGCGCCTTGTTGATCGCATAGCGCTCGGCCGTGCAGTTGCGCAGCATCTTGATCAGCCATGTCCACATATGCGGGTCGAAGGCCGGCCGCACCACCAGCGGGCCATGCTTCATCAGCAGCCATTTGATCGCCTTCAGCGGAATGCCGGGTCCGGCCCAGGGCGAGGCGTAGCCGGGCGAAATCTCGCCGGCATTGGCGAAGCTGGTTTCCAGCGCCGGGCCTTTCTGGCGGTCGAGAACCGTCACCTCGTGGCCGGCCTCGGCAAGGAAGTACGCCGTGGTCACTCCGATGACGCCGCCGCCCAGCACCATGATCTTCATCGTTCACTCCTTGCGGCGCGCAGCACGTCCTTGGGGACGCCTGGACGCGGCCGCATTTCCGATTTGCGCACGATCCCCGGCGAAAATCGATGCTGACTTTCGGGATCGTGCAGTGTTGCCTGTTCACGCCGCCGTGGGACCGGGGTCGTCATCCCCTGTCTGCCGCATTCCGGCCCTTTCGCCAAGGGGCCGCCAATCGGCTGCGGCGCTGTAGACGAGGGTGAGCCCATGCGGCCGTCGCGCCTCGGCCTGGGATTTCTCCCTGACGGCACGCCGCGCGGCCTCCGGCTGGTAGAGCACGGTCGCGATCAGGACCGACTCCCGCCTGCCGTCGGCCTGTTCGATCCATGCAGTCTGACCCTCTGCCATGCCGAGCATGCAAAGCCCCCGCCTTGTCATGATCGACAGGCTGGAGCCGACCGGACCGCGCACCTCGTTCTGCACCAGGGTCCGGGTCTGGGCAGGGCCGGCATCGACACGAAACACCAGCCTGCTGTTCAGCGTCACGATATCGGATCCGACCGAATCGATCGCGACGACCTCGGCTTTGGAAAGCTTGTCTTCAAGCATTGGAACAATCGGATCCGCGAAAGCCCGCCGACGCTCCAACATGATCTCGAGGACGGCGAAGTCCTTTGTCGTCAGCCGGAAATTCGCGCCTGTCATCGCCGTCTCCATGATCAGGACCCTTCCCGCCCGCAGGCCGGCGCATCGACCACTTCGATGGTCGCCGACAGTTCCCGGCCGCCACGACTGCTCCAGCGCACTGTCTGCCCGATGGTGGCGCCGATGAGCGCCGTCCCCAACGGCGTCAGCACCGAGATCCTGTTTTCACTGATGTCGGCATCGCCGGGATAGACCAGTGTGATGCGCTCCCCGCCATCGTTGCGGATTGTCACCGTCGAACCCATCCGCACCACGTTGGCCGGCATGGAAGCCGCTGCCGTGACGATGGCGCGGTCCATTTCCGAAAGCAGTTCTTCGGCCGTCTCGGGCACGCGGTCGAGCGACGCCCGCGCCAGGCCGGTCAGCCTGTGGTGGTCGGCATCGCTGACCAGAGGCCGGCTCGGTGGACGCAATCCTGTTGCATGTTGCATGGCAAACCTCGATGAGTTGGCGCATCGAACAGACGCGCGCCTGCCGCCGCACAAACGGTGGCTTGATGAAAAGCCGGCAGCCGCGAAGCTGTCTGGCTCGGGAATGATGATCAGGTAGAAATGCCCCGGTTCGGACGGACGCCAAAAGGCGGCCGCGCCGGGGCTACGATCCCGCGATCGGGCAGACCCTGAACAAGGTTCTGATATAAGCTGGGTTGCTCATGCAAGGAGCCTTGCCGACAGGCGTCCGCTTGTCAAGCGTGGCCAAACCGCTCAACCGCCGACATAGCGCCGATGGAAGCGCGAGCCGAGGCTGGTCAGAATCTCGTAGCCGATGGTGCCGGCATGGCCGGCAGCGTCGTCGACACTTTGCGAGGGACCGAGCAGTTCGACGAGATCACCCTCGCGCAGCCTGCCGGCCGGCAGGGCGGAAATGTCGAGAATGATCGAGTCCATCGACACTCGCCCGAGGAAAGGCAGGCGCACGCCCTCGAACCAGGCGGCGGACGCGGCGCGGCGCTGCCAGCCATCCGCGTAGCCGAACGAAATCGTCGCCAGCCTGAGCGGGCCTTGCGCTTGATAGGTATGGCCATAGCCGACGCCCGCGCCCTTTTCGACGCTGCGCGTCTGTGCCACCTTTGCCTGCAGCCGCACCACCGGCAGCATCGGATTGGGCTTTGCCGGCGTCGGATTGATGCCGTAGAGGGCGGCACCGGGGCGGGCGAGATCGTAGTGAAAGGATGGCCCAAGAAAGATGCCGGACGAATTGGCGAGCGAGGCTGGCGTCGCCGGCAGCATTGCGCGCAGCCGCTCGAACGCCAGCCGCTGCCGTTCATTGGCCGGATGCTCCGGCTCGTCGGCGCAAGCCAGATGACTCATCACGAACCGGATGTCGATGCCGTCGAAGGCCTGCGGATCGGCGGCAACGCGCTCCACATCCCGGGGCGCCATGCCGAGCCGCGACATGCCGCTGTCGACCTGGATCGCGGCCGGCAGTTTTCGGCCGGCGCGGCGAGCCGCCACACGCCAGGCCACCAGTTGCTCGGGGCTGTTAATGACAGCGCAAACGTCCGCTGCCACGGCGTCCGTCTCGGCACCGGACGGAACGCCGTTCAACACGAAAATGGCAGGGCCCGGACCAAGCGAGCGGCGCAGGGCGACGCCTTCGCCCAGAAGCGCAACGAAGAAGACATCGCAGCCTTCGCGCAGCAGCGCCGCCCCGACCTGGCCGGCGCCAACGCCGTAGCCGTCCGCCTTGAGCACACCAGCGCAGGCAACATCGCCCAACCGCGCTTTCAGCCGCCGGTAGTTTTCACGGATTGCACCGAGATCGATGGTGAGGATGGCCCCAGCCGCCACTTCGCTTGTGGCGGTGACCTCTTCTGGCGGCGGCTTTTGGGGGGCGTCGTTCATGGCGACCCTTCGCGTGGAGTGGATACATCAATAGGACCGCCGGGCCGGCGCGGCAACCGCGGTTGTTGTATAGCGGCTATTGCACCAGATGCCGGAACGCCGCCACCACATCCTCATAGACATGGCGCTTGAACGGCACGATCAGGTCGGGCAAATCCTGCATAGGCCGCCATGCCCATTCGTCGAACTCTGCGGTGTGGCCGCCCGGCGGCGGGTTGATCTGGATCTCGCTGGTGTCGCCGTGGAAGCGAAAGGCGAACCATTTCTGCGTCTGGCCGCGATACCGGCCCTTGAAGGCGATGCCGACGAGATGGTCCGGCAAATCATAGTTGATCCAGTCCGGCGCCTCGGCCAGCAGCGAGACGCCTCGCATGCCGGTCTCCTCATAGAGTTCGCGCTCGGCCGCCTGCAGCGGCTCCTCGCCCTTGTCGATACCGCCTTGCGGCATCTGCCAGAGCTGCGTCGTGCCGGCAAATTCGCTGTCCGGTTCGGCAATCCGGTGCCCGACCCAGACAAGGCCCTCGGCATTGAGGATCATCAGCCCGACACAGGGACGATAAGGCAGCGTTTCGCGATCAATCTTTTTAGCCATGCGTGATGGGGTCCAGCCGTTTTGAGAATTCGCTCCGGTGAGGCAGGTGGCGAGCGTTTTCGAGAACCGGAGCGGAGCGTACCTAAAGTACGTGAGCACCGGAAGCGCAGAAAACGTCGACAGATGCCCGCCGGAGTAGAATTATCAAGACGGCTGTTAGCCTTTTTGCGGGTCAATGGCCACCGCTGAAATCGGCACGATCTCGATGCCGCGCTTCTTGGCCTCGACCACCCAGGACGACACCGTATCGACCGTCAGGTCGAAGGCCGAACCGATGCCGACGGCGGTGCCTTTGGCCCGCGCGGTCGCCTCCAGACTGTCGAGCTTCTTCAGGATTTCGCCGCGATCCTGCACGGCATCGATCGCCATGTCGCCGGCGACGAAGGGCACGCCGTCCTTCAGCGCCAGGTCCGGCGCCAGGCTGCGCGCCGACGAGCCGTCATCGATATAGGCAAGGCCGCGTTTGCCGAGCTCGGCGATGAACGGCTCCATCGCCGCCGCGTCGGCGGAAAAACGGGCGCCCATATAGTTCATGACGCCGGTATAGTTGGTCGTCCGCGACAGTGCCCAGTGCAGGCTTTTCAGGTTCTCATCCGCGCTCGCCGCCACCGTCAGCGTGTTGCGGCCCGGATTTACCTTCGGATAGTCGAACGGTTCGAGCGGCACCTGCATGACGATCTCGTGGCCGCTCTGCCTGGCTGCCTGCATCCACCGGCCGATGCTGTTGCCTTGCGGCGCGAAGGCCAGCGTCACTTCCGCCGGCAGCTTGGCGATGGCCGCCTGGGTGCCGGTCTGCGAAACCGAAAGCCCGCCGATGACGATCGCCACCCGTGCGCCGCGCCCGCCCGACCAGGGCCGCGCATAGACGTCGAACGGCCGTCTGCCATCGGTGGCGCGCACCGGCAACGGCCCAGTCTCGCTGGTCTCGATCAGCGCCTTGTCGGGAATATGCGCGATCTTCAGGTTCTGGCCGATGGTCGACGGATCGCGAATGACGATCGCTGCCTTGGGCGGCCCATCGCCCTCCTCCGTCTGCACATGGATGATCTGCGGCCCGCCTGATTTGACCGGCGCCTCCGGCTTCGGTGCCGCCGGGGCCAATGCAGGCGGCGCAGGGGCAGGTTCGGCCGCCGCGGTCACTTTCGGCGTTGAAACTGCAACCTCTTGCGGCTTTCGAAACGGCTTTTCCCTGAGCGCGATCGCGCCGGAGACGCCTGCCACCGCCAGCACGGCCACGGTCGCCATGATCGCACCGCCGCTGAGCTTGCGGGCGGCGCGCGGCGGCCGGACTGCCTGTCCGAGCGGGCGTTCGATGTCCTTGCCGATGTCAGCCAAGCCTAATCCCCGGGCGCATGGCTCCGAAGGCGAAGCCGCTTCGAAAAGACATGCGCGAATTCATCAATCCCGGCGCACCCCGCGCCGTGTCTCGGGAGCATTGCCTCGCCCCCCCGAATCAAACTGCCGGAACCTTTCGGTCCCGGCAGCATCGCATTGCTTCCATCAGGCTCAAACAGAAAGATGGAGCGGCGCGTGGCCGCTCCAGATCCTTACTGGTTGAGAACCGCCTTTTGCGGATTGGGCGGGAAGGCCGGATCGGTCTTCTGGCCGCGCAGCAGCTGCTCGGCATAGATGAGCTGCAGATCGTCTTTCGGATCCGGCGGCACATAAGCTGCCGAGCCCGAACCGGTCGTGCTCTCATCGGCGCCCTTGATATGGCCCTTGAGGTCGGATTCGCCGCGCGTCAGGTCCCTGCCCTGCAGTTCCGGCGGCAGCGGCTGGTCGACCTTGATGTCGGGCGTGATGCCCTTGCCCTGGATCGACTTGCCGGACGGCGTGTAATAGAGCGCTGTCGTCAGCCTGAGCGCACCATTCTCGCCGAGCGGAATGATGGTCTGCACCGAACCCTTGCCGAAGGACTGCGTGCCGACCACCGTGACGCGGCGCAGATCCTGCAGCGCGCCGGCGACGATTTCCGATGCACTGGCCGAACCGCCATTGACCAGGACGATCATCGGCTTGCCGTTGATGTCGTCGACCTGCTTGGGCTTGGCGTCGAAGCGGGTGACGTCCTTGGGGTCGCGGCCACGCGTCGAAACGATCTCGCCGCGGTTGAGGAAGGCATCGGACACGCTCACCGCCTGGTCGAGCAGGCCACCCGGATTGAGGCGGAGATCCAGAACGTAGCCCTTCAGCTTGTCGTCGGGAATCTGCTTCTTGATGGTGTCGATGGCGTTCTCGAGGTCGTCATAGGTCTTTTCGGTGAAGGAGGTGATCTTCATGTAGCCGATGTCGTTCTCGACCCGGAACTTGACCGCCTTGACCTTGATGATGTCGCGTACGACCGTCAGTTCAATCGGCTTGTCGGCGCCCTGGCGCAGGATGGTAAGCTTGATCGGCGTGTTGACCAGGCCGCGCATCTTGTCGACCGCATCGTTGAGGGTCAGGCCGCGAACCTCTTCGCCATCGATCTTGGCAATGTAGTCGCCGGCCAGCACGCCTGCCTTGGCGGCCGGCGTGTCGTCGATCGGCGTGATCACCTTGACCAGATCATTCTCCATGGTGACTTCGATGCCGAGGCCGCCAAACTCGCCCTTGGTCTGGACGCGCATATCCTGCGCCTGCTCGGCATTCATGTAGGAGGAGTGCGGGTCAAGCGAGGCCAGCATGCCGTTGATGGCGTTCTCGACCAGCGACTTGTCGTCGGGCGGTGTCACATACTGTGCCCGCACCCGCTCGAAGATATCGCCGAAGATCGCCAGTTGCTTGTAGGTCTCCGACCCTGCAGCGTTCGCCGCCGAGCCGGGTGCGCCATAGACCAGGCTCATGGCGGACGCGCCCATCAGCGCACCGGCAAACAGAAGCGACAGTTTCCGCATTATTCACGTCCTTCCAGAAAAACGGTCCGCCCACCATGGGGCCGGATCGACGGGTTTTCCATCCTTGCGGAACTCGACATAGAGTTCCGGCGTGGCATTTCCATTCTTCGAAACCGAGGTGCTCGCCACCCGGGCCTCTCCCATCGCACCGATCGGCTCTCCTGCAAGCACTGATTGACCGGTCGCGACGCTGATTCTGCTCATCCCCGCCAAAACGACATGATAGCCGTCGCCTGCGTTCAGGATCAAGAGTTGACCATAAGACCGAAACGGCCCCGCATAAAGCACATTTCCATCCGCCGGCGCGGTGACGATGGCTCCCGATTGTGTCGCAACCATGTCGCCAAGCATCACCGCGCCGTTACCGTCATCGGCGCCGTATCGCCGTTTGATGCGGCCGGTCACCGGCAGCGCGATCTGTCCTTGCAAGGCTGAAAAGGGTGCCGCGGCGGCAAGTTGGTTGCCTTCCGGCACCGGCAGCGACGCCAATTCCGCCGGCGCAGATGCGTTGTCGCCATCCGCCGTCTTCTGCTCGGCGGCCTTGGCCGAATCGGCGGCCTTGCGGCTCTTGTCGGCCTGCGCTTCGAGCGAGGCGATCAACTCTTTCAGGCTGCCGGCCTTGGCCGCCAGCGCTTCGGATCGCTGCTTTTCCGCGGCCATTTGCGTTTGCGTGTCGGCTTCGAGCTTCTGCTTGGCCTCCAGCAGCATGCCGAGCCGCTTCTTTTCCGCCGTCTGGTCGCCGACCGCCGCCGTCAGCCGCGCCCGTTCGGCCTCGATCGACGCCGTAATCCTGGTTTGTTCCTTGAGATCGGCAAGCAGGCTATCGGTCTGTTGGCGCAGTTCGGGCACCACCGCGCCGAGGAGGATGGCGCTGCGCACCGACGACAGCGCGTCCTCAGGCTTAACCAGGATCGCCGGCGGCGGGTTGAGGCCCATGCGCTGCAACGCGCCCAGCACTTCGGCCAAAACGTCGCGCCGCGCCATCAGCGAGGCGCGGATCTTCTGTTCCTGGCCCTTCAATCCTTCCAGCCGGGCGCCGATGTCCTCGATGTCCTGGCCGAGCTTCTGCTCGGTCATCGCCGACTGGATCAATGCGGCGGTGATCGAGGCGTGATCCCTCTTGATCGTCGCGATATCGGCGGAGAGTTTGGCCAATCGTTCCGACGACAGCGTGATCTCCTTCGAGACCCGTTCATATTCGGCCCGGCTCTGATCCGGATCGGGAGCCATGTCGAGCGTGTTTTCCGCCCGCCCCGCATGCAGCGACAGCACAAGTACCGCCGCCGCGATGCCGCAGCGCGCGCGCCAGGAGCCCGTTCTTGATTTGCTGTCTTCAGACATTGAAGCCCGACTCTATGCGTGGCGTCGTTAACGAACAATCAACCATGTTCGAAACCGCCCACTCGATGCAATCTTGCCTCGGCATTGGGGCGGAAATCCGGGTGTGTCGCACCAATTCACCGGTTTACGAGCGATGGTAGGGATGTCCCGAAAGGATGGTGGCCACACGATAAAGCTGCTCTCCCAGCATCACGCGCACCAGTTGATGCGGCCATGTCAGCAATCCGAACGACATCACTAGTTCGGCCTGGTCGCGCAGCGACTGATCGTGGCCGTCGGCGCCGCCGATGGCGATGACCAACGCCTTGCGGCCACCGTCACGCAACAGGCCGAGGCGCCCGGCGAAATCTTCCGAGGAAAAGCTTTTGCCGCGTTCGTCAAGGAGGATCAAAGCGGTTCCGGGCTGCAACTGCGTCTGCAGTTTCTGGCCTTCCTCACGCCGCCGCTCGTTGGCGGTCTGGCCGCGCCCCTCGGCAATCTCGGCAATGCCGCCAAATTCAAGCCCCACTACCGGGCCGCTCTTGGCGAAACGCTCGAAATAGCGGTCGGCCAGCAGCTTTTCGGGGCCGGCTTTCATCCGGCCCACGGCATGAACTGATATCTTCATCCTCGCCTTGTAAGCCGCGCGAACGACTTAGTGGAGCGTTTCTTCCTCGAGGTCCGGCGCCTGCCACATCTTTTCGAGATTGTAGAATTCGCGGACTTCGGGGCGGAAGACATGGACGATGATGTCGCCAGAATCGATCAGGACCCAGTCGGCGCCGGATAGCCCCTCGACGCGCGCGGTGCCGAGACCGGCATCCTTGATCGCTTTGAGAAGATGATCGGCGACAGCCGCGACATGACGGTGCGATCGGCCCGAAGCGACGACCATGTAGTCGCCGAGGCTCGATTTCCCCTGGATGTCGATGGAGACAATGTTTTCGGCCTTGGAGTCTTCCAGACTGGCAAGGACTGTCTTGATGGCGCGGGACACGGCGTCGTCTACGCTGATCCTGGCCGGCGAAGGCATGATATCGGCCTTCTTCCGCAGTGCTGTTCTCAGTGTATTTCCTTTCGCAGCAAGAACAACCAAATCACCCCTTGAAGCAGGTGACACCACTTAGATAGGCAGAGTTCCCTGACAGTTTCAAGACGGGACCCTGCCTCGCACGAACGTATTGTCGCTCTTGTGGTTCCGCCGCACGCCGGAAAAGATCGGAACCCTCACCGCCCGCATGGGTTATCGGCTCACCGACCAACCGGATTTCCCCCATGCCGATCGACCCGCAAAACGCTTTTCTCAGCGTCCAGGCTGGCCTCGCCCAACTGAGCACGCTGATTGTTTCGTACTCCTTCTCGGCCATCGGTGCCGTCATCCTCTTGATTGTCGGCTACATCGTCGCCGGTCTTGCCGAACGTTCGATCTTCGCTGGTCTCGGCCATATCCATGGTTTCGACGCGACGTTGCGGCATTTCTTCTCGAAGATCGTCCGCTACGCCATCCTGATCCTCGTCACCATCATGGTGCTCGGCCAGTTCGGCGTGCAGACGGCCTCGATCATTGCCGCGATCGGTGCCATTGGCCTCGCCATCGGCCTGGCGTTGCAGGGCACGCTGCAAAACATCGCCGCCGGCATCATGCTTCTGGCGCTGCGGCCGTTCCGCATCGGCGAATCCGTCGAGGTCGGTTCGATCGCCGGTACGATCGAGGAGATCGGCCTGTTCGCGACCAAGCTCAGGACGGCCGACGGGGTCTACATATTGGCGCCGAACTCGACGCTGTGGAACCAGCCGGTGCGCAACTTTTCGCGCAACGGCGTACGCCGCAGCGACATCATACTCAGCATCGGCTCCTGGAACGACATCGACAGGGCGCAGAAAGCCTTGCTTGCCATTGCCGCGGCCGAACGGCGAGTGAAACGTGAGCCGGCACCGATCGCTTTCGTCTCGACATTGGGCGACAGCACTGTTTCGATTGCCCTGCGCTATTGGACATCGTCGGCGGACTTCTTCGCCACCCAGACCGATCTCACCAAGCGCGCCAAACAGGAGTTCGATAGCGAAGGCATATCGATCCCGCTGCCGCCGCCGGAAGCGCCCCAACCGGAAGCCCGTCGACAATAGTCGGTTGGCTCAGTGCCGGCCCTCATCGTCCGGTGCGAAGGCAAGTTCGACCGGCAACGGCGCCTGCGCCGTCATCGGTGCGAAGCTGCCGGTTTCACCGACCGGGACCGCACGCGTCGTGAACACGCGCAAAAGCACGAACAGGCAGAAGGCTGCGGCGATGAGAACAGCCACATAGATGAAAGCCTGCGTTCCGAAGACGGCTGAAAGCGCCGTCACGATGCCGGGCACGACGAAACCCGACAGCGACCAGGCAAACAAAAGCGAACTGGACAGCGCCACCATGTCGTCCTTGCCGGCGCGGTCGGCGGCATGTGCGCTGGCCAGCGAATAGATCGATTCCGAGGCGCCGTCCCACACGATATAGATCACAACCAACGCGGCCAACGCGCCGCCATCGAACCCGAGCGCAAACAGGCCGGCAACCATGGCGAGCGCGGATGCGGCGATCAGCACATAGCGGCGGTCGGTTCGGTCGGAAATCCAGCCAAGCGGGATCTGCAGGATCAGCGTGCCGAGAGGCATGGCCGAAAGCAGCAGCGCCACATCGGCCTGGCTGTAGCCCTTGGCCGTGGCGTGGATCGGCGCGAAGCCCGCAATCGACATCGACAGGCCGCCGACCGCAAGCATGCCGGCGACGCCGACCGGTGAAACCCGCCAGGCACGGCGCAGCGCCACCGAGGCCGCCTGCGGTGCCGGCGGCTGGGCAAGTTTGGTCATCCCGACAGGGAGGATCGATAGCGCGGTGAAGACGATGCCGATCAGCGGCGCATCCGCTGTCCTGATATCGACCAGCGCCAGCGTCGCGTAGCCGACGCCGAGCCCGGCGACATAGGCAACGTAGAAGAAAGCCATCACCCGGCCGCGGATGGCGTTGGCAACGGCATCGTTGAGCCAGCTCTGCGCGACGATGAACAGGCCGCAGATGGCAAAGCCGTAGAGCGCGCGGGCGGCTATCCACAGCAGCGGATGGACCCCGGCGCCGACCGCGGCGTTGGCCAGCGCAATCAGCGCCGACAACACCATGAAGGCACGGGCATGGCCGACCCTTCGCACCAGCGGTCCGGTCAGGATGCAGCCCGCCAGCCCGCCGGCCGAAAGTCCGGTGATGATCAGCCCGGCCCAGGTCGGATCGAAACCCTCGGCGCCGAGCCGAACCGGGATATAGGCAAACATCAGCCCGTTGCCGACGGCAATCAGTGCCATCGACACGATGACGCTGGCAATCGCGATCAGCGGCGTGGGCTCGGCGCCCTGCTCGGCTTCGCTGCGGGTTTTCCTGGGAATCGACATGCCTGCTCAGGATTGCCCATGAAACGGGCAAAGGGAGCGATAAAAGCGACATGGCCGGGCGGTCGGGCTCACCCCTTCGCCAGCTTGCGGATCGCGCTCGATGACAGCGACGAGCGCGGGCCGTGGATGAAGGTCCAGGCCGGTGCCTTCATGCGGGCAAGCCGCGGCGCATCGCCCTCGTCGATGCGGGCATAGTCGAAGGTCTTGGCGACGACCGAGGACAGGAACGACAGCGTCGCGCCAGGGCGGTCGATGACGGCGATCGGGAAGGTCATGACGATCTCGCGCCAGCGCTGCCAGCGGTGAAAATCGCGCAAACTATCCGCACCCATGATCCAGACGAAGTCGACACCGGGATTGCGCGCCTTGACCAGCGCCAGCGTGTCGGCGGTGTAGCGGACGTGATGCGCCGCCTCGAAGGCGGTGACCTTGATCTTCGGGTTCTTGGCGATCTGCTCGGACAGCTGCAGCCGCTCGCCCAGCGGCGCCAACTCCCTGGTGTTCTTCAGCGGATTGCCCGGCGTCACCATCCACCACAGCTGGTCGAGCGCCAGGCGCCGCAGTGCAATCTCGGCGACCAGCGCGTGGCCGGCATGCGGCGGATTGAACGAGCCGCCGAACAGGCCGACGGCGAGGCCTTTCTCGGCATGCGGCATTTTGAGATAATGGGAGGGAACGGGGGGGTGGGAAGGGGATAGCATCGCGCTAGGCACCCCCCTCTGCCCTGCCGGCCATCTCCCCCGCAAGGGGGGAGATCAGCAGTTTCGGCGAAGGCGTAAATCTTGCCGCGTTGGAGATCGGCGAAACCCGAAATGCCAGCCAATCTCCCCCCTTGCGGGGGAGATGTCCGGCAGGACAGAGGGGGGTGGCTGGGCGCAAGCTTCAGGCCCTTTGGGCGAAATACGTCAAGGCCTCACCTGTCCAGACCCGCGCACGCGGTATTTGAACGACGTCAGTTGCTCGACGCCCACCGGTCCGCGCGCATGCATCTTGCCGGTGGCGATGCCGATCTCGGCGCCCATGCCGAACTCGCCGCCGTCGGCGAACTGCGTCGATGCGTTGTGCAGCAGGATCGCCGAATCGATCTCGTTGAAGAATTTTTCGACCGCTTGCGCATCCTCGGCGACGATCGCCTCGGTGTGATGCGAGGAAAACGTCTCGATGTGATCGATCGCACCCTTGATACCGTCGACCAGCTTCACCGCGATGATGGCATCGAGATATTCAGTCACCCAGTCGGCATCGGTCGCCGGCCTGGCGTCGAAAAACACTTTCAGCACCTCGGCATCGGCATGGATCTCGCAGCCGGCCGCGCGCAGTGCGTTGAGGATCGGCACCAGATGCGTGGAGGCGACCGCGCGGTCGACCAGCAGCGTCTCTGCGGCACCGCAGACGCCGGTGCGCCGCATCTTGGCGTTAACGGCGATCCGCACCGCCATTTGGAGCTCGGCCGAACGGTCGATGTAGAGATGGCAGATGCCTTCGAGATGCGCGAAGACCGGCACCCGTGCCTCGGCCTGCACCCGCCCGACGAGGCTTTTGCCACCGCGCGGAATGATGACGTCGAGCATACCGCCCAAGCCTTTCAGCATCTCGCCGACGGCGGCGCGGTCGGTGATCGGCACCAGTTGGATGGCGTCCTCCGGCAGGCCGGCTTCCTTCAGCCCTTCGACCAGGCAGGCGTGGATGGCGGCCGAGGAATTGAGCGAATCCGAGCCGCCGCGCAGGATTACCGGATTGCCGGCCTTGAGGCACAGCGCGCCGGCATCGGCGGTGACGTTCGGGCGGCTCTCATAGATGACGCCGACGACGCCGAGCGGCGTGCGCACGCGCTCGATATGCAGACCGTTCGGCCGATCCCATTGTGCGATCACGTCGCCAACCGGGTCGCGCAATTCGGCGATCTCCCTGATGCCGTCGGCCATGGCGCGAATGCGCGCCGGATCGAGCTTCAGCCGGTCCATGAAGGAGGCGGAAAGCCCGGATTCCTGGCCGTTCGAGACATCGATGGCGTTGGCGTCGAGAATGTCTTGCTGCCTGGCGACGATCGCCTCGGCCATGGCGGCAAGTGCAGCATTCTTGGCGGCGGTGGTGGCAATGGCCAACGGTCGGGCGGCAGCGCGGGCGCGGCGGCCGATATCGGCCATCAGCGCCACTGTGTCTTCTCCGGATTTTTCATGCTGCTTCAGCATGCTCATCCTCCGCTTATGGCGCCACCGGCCAGTACTTGGTCGCTAGCCCCTACTTGGGCACCAGAATGACTCACCACAAGGTCGTCGCGGTGGATCATCGCCGAACGCGCCTCGTAGCCGAGCACGGTTTCGATCTCGGCCGTCTTCAGGCCCGCGATCCTTACGGCATCGGCTGCATCGTAGGCAACCAGCCCGCGCGCGATCTCGCGGCCCTCGGGCGACAGGATCGCCACCGTGTCGCCGCGCGAGAAATTGCCGCTGACCAGCTTGACGCCGGCCGGCAGCAGCGACTTGCCCGACAGCAGCGCGCCGATGGCGCCGGCATCGACTGTCAGCCGGCCGGCCGGTTCGAGTTGGCCGGCGATCCAGGTCTTGTAACCCTTGACCGGATTGGAACTCGGCCGGAAGAAGGTGGCGCGTTCGCCGCGTTCGATCGCCATCAGCGGCGACAGCCGCGTGCCCGACGTGATGATCATCGCGGTGCCGGCGGCGGTGGCGATCTTGCCGGCATCGAGCTTCGTGCGCATGCCGCCGCGCGACAGTTCGGAAGCGGCCGCACCCGCCATCGCCTCGATATCGGGCGTGATCCGGTCGACCACCGGAATGAATTTGGCATGGGGGTCACGCGCCGGCGGCGCCGTATAGAGCCCGTCGATGTCTGAGAGCAGCACCAGGAGGTCGGCGCCCATCATGGTGGCGACGCGAGCCGCCAGCCGGTCATTGTCGCCGTAGCGGATTTCGGAAGTCGCCACCGTGTCGTTCTCGTTGATGACCGGCACTGCCTTCATCTTCAAGAGTGTCGAGATCGTCGCCCGCGCATTGAGATAACGGCGGCGCTCCTCGGTGTCGCCGAGCGTCAGCAGGATCTGGCCCGATTTCAGGCTGCCCTTGCCGAGCGCGTCCGACCAGGCGCCGGCCAATGCGATCTGTCCCACGGCTGCCGCCGCCTGGCTCTCCTCCAGTTTCAGGGCTCGCTTGCCGAGGCCAAGGATGGTGCGGCCAAGCGCGATGGCGCCGGAGGAGACGACGAGGATTTCAGCGCCGCCCTGCGCAAGCACCGCAATATCGTCGGCAAGCGAGGCCAGCCAGTCGCGCTTCAGGCCTGACGTTCGGTCGACGAGCAGCGCCGAGCCGATCTTGACGGTGATGCGCCGATATTTTTTCAGCGACTGCATGGCCTACTTGTCCCAGCGCGTCTCGACCGGGGTAGCCGTCCGCGCACGCGCCTCGCCCACCACCGACATCAGCGCCCGCAGCACCGCCTCGACGCCTTCGCCGGTGACCGCCGACAACAGCATCGGTGCTCGGCCGGCGGCACGCTTCAGCGAGGCGACTTTCTTCTTGCGCGCATCGGCGTCGAGCGTGTCGACCTGGGAAAGTGCCACAATCTCGACCTTGTCGGTCAGGCCGTTGCCATAGGCCTCAAGTTCCGCGCGCACGGTCTTGTAGGCTTTGCCCGGATTTTCCTCCTGCGCCGAAACCAGATGCAGCAGCACGCGCGTGCGCTCGACATGGCCAAGAAAGCGATCGCCAATGCCGACGCCCTCATGCGCGCCTTCGATGAGACCCGGAATGTCGGCGATGACGAACTCGCGCGCGTCGATCCGGGCGACGCCGAGGCCGGGATGCAGCGTCGTGAACGGATAGTCGGCGATCTTCGGCTTGGCCGCGGTGACCGCCGCCAGGAATGTCGACTTGCCGGCATTGGGCAGCCCGACCAGCCCGGCATCGGCGATCAGCTTCAGCCGCAGCCAGATGTTGAGCTCCTGCCCCGGCAGGCCGGGATTGGCGCGGCGCGGCGCCTGGTTGGTCGAGGTCTTGAAATGTTGGTTGCCGAAACCGCCATTTCCGCCCTTGGCCAGCAGAAAGCGCTGGCCGACCACGGTCAGATCGCAGATCAGCGTCTCGTTGTCCTCTTCGAACACCTGCGTTCCCGCCGGCACCTTCAGCGTGACATCGGCGCCCTTGGCACCGGTCATGTTGCGGCCCATGCCGTGGACGCCGGTCTTGGCCTTGAAATGCTGCTGGTAGCGGTAGTCTATGAGCGTGTTCAACCCGTCGACCGCCTCCAGCCAGACATCGCCGCCACGGCCGCCATCACCGCCATCCGGCCCGCCGAACTCGATGAACTTTTCGCGCCGGAACGACACCGAACCGGCGCCACCGTCGCCGGAGCGGATGTAGACCTTGGCTTGATCGAGAAATTTCATGGGATTGTACAGTTTCTACTAGTGGCCTTGCGGCATTGCTCTAAACCTTGGCCCTTGCTCTAAACCAAGGCGCGGCGAAGGGCGAGGCCGTTTTGTGACAATGGCCGCGTGGGATCGGCCGGAGAGATGCCGGAATGAAGCTTGTAACTTACAACATCCAGTACGGCATCGGCCTCGACGGGCAATACGATGTCGGGCGCATCGCTGATGCCGTGCGCGGCGCCGACGTGATCGCTTTGCAGGAGGTGACCCGCAACAATCCCAGGAATAGCGGCCGCGACATGGTCGCCGAGATCGGCGAGGCGCTGCCCGACTACTTCGCCGTCTATGGCAGCAATTTCGAGGCCAATATCGGTTCGCACATCGACAATGGCCGCGCCATCACGAAAACCTTCCAGCTCGGCAACATGGTGCTGTCGAAAACGCCTATTCATCTGTCGCGCAACCTGCTTTTGCCGCGCAGCCGCAGCTTCGAGATGATGAACTTCCAGCGTGGCGCGCTGGAAGCGCTGATCGAGACGCCGCTTGGTTTCATCCGCTTCTATTCCATCCATCTCGATCACCGCAGCCCCGTCGAACGCGCCAGCCAGATCCAGTTCTTGCGCCAACGCATGCTGAACTACGCGCTCGAAGGCGGCGCGCTGTCCGGCGTCGCCGAGATCGGCCTGCCGGAACTGCCGCATCCCGAAGCCTTTGTCGGCATGGGCGATTTCAACATGCTGGCCAGTTCACCCGAATATGTCGAACTCGCCGGCCGGCCGGACCATGAATTCGGCATGCCGCTGACCGCCGACTTTGCCGTCGATGCCGCCTTGCGCCTGAACGCCACCGGCGACGATCTCATCAGCTGGGTCGACCCGAAACAACCCACCGACCCCAGCCGCCACAAGCGCATCGACTATATCTTCACAAGCGCTTCGCTTGCCAGATCCCTGCAGCGCCTGTGGGTCGACCGGAAAGCTGACGGTTCGGACCACCTGCCGGTGTGGGTCGAACTGGGCTGATGGCCTTTCATCCGGCAGTGTTTTCACGTTTGACGATCGCCATCATGATCGTATCGCGGTATTCCCCGTCGATATGGACGGCGTCGCGCTGCACGCCCTCCCTGACAAACCCGACCTTGTCGTAAAGAGAGATGGCGCGAGCATTGTCGGAATGCACGGAAAGCTCGACGCGGATAAAGCCGGTCTTGCGCGCCTGTGCCAAGGTCGCATTGATGAGCCGCAGTCCCAGGCCACGCTCCCGATAGGAAGGAATGATCCCCATTCCGAGGGAGCCGCGATGCGCATGGATGAGCCGATCGTGGCGTGAGATGTCGCACCAGCCGACGACCTCGCCACGAACAACGGCCACGAACCCCGGATCGCCTCTCCCGATACGGTCCATTGCGAAACTTCTGACTTGATCCAGCGGTGGCGCCTCTAGGAAGGACAGGTACTTTCGCTCACGCGCGACGACATCGAGCGCGCGATGAAAGCTTTCGATATCCCCGGGCGTCATCGGCGCGATCGCGACCGTTTCAATATCGCTGCTGTCGACCATTGGCTTGACCGTCGTCACACATCAAAAATGTACCCAGTTCCGCAGGCTGGTCCAGGTCTTGCGATCGAGCCGGTAGCGCTCGACGGGAACCTGGCCGGCAACGATCGAGTTCAGCATGCCCTGGCCGGCATATTGGAAACCGCATTTGTGGATCACCCGCCTGGAGGCCGGATTGATGACCCGCGTCGAGGCCTGCAGAACCTGGATCGACGTCCTCTGGAAGGCGAGATCGACCAGCGCATGCGCTGCTTCCGTCGCATAGCCCTTCTTCCAGTAAGGCTCGCCGATCCAGTAGCCGAGTTCCAGCCCGCGTTCGGTGGTGTTGAGACCGGCACAGCCGACGAACGTGTCGGTTCCGGCCAGCGTCAGGGCGTAGGCGATGCCGGCCCGGCGCGACCTGGTCATGGCGAGGAAGGAGCGCGCCTCGGCCTCGCCATAGGGGTGCGGCATGCGTGCCAGCATTTCGGCGACATGACGGTTGTCGGCAAGTTCGACCAGTTGCGCGACATCGCCTTCATGGGGCGCCCGCATCACCAGCCGCTCGGTGACCAGCACCGGGCAGTCTATCGCGTAACTTCCGTCTTCTGAGTCTTCCGCTTCGGCAACCATTTGAAAGTCCTCCAGGCACAAGAAAAAGGGGAGATGGAAACCCATCTCCCCTGATCCTTTTCCTGGCTTTGCCAGACACCGGTTCCCGAGATGGGCGCCGGTGTTCTAGTGCGGAACCGGCTACTCCGCGGCTTTGGCAATCGGGTTGACCGATACGTAGGTTCGGCCGTTGGCTTTTTTGTTGAACGTCACGGCGCCGGTCTCGAGCGCAAAAAGCGTATGGTCCGTGCCCATGCCGACATTGACGCCGGGATGCCACGTGGTGCCGCGTTGACGAATGATGATGTTGCCCGGGATGACGGCTTCGCCGCCGAACTTCTTCACGCCCAGACGCTTGGAATGCGAGTCGCGACCGTTGCGCGACGAGCCGCCAGCTTTCTTGTGTGCCATCTAACTAACTCCGTTGCGCCGCAAGGCGCCTAAAAGGCCTTATGAACGCGTTCGCGTTCCGTTTCAAGTCCGATCCGGCGACCCAATCGCCAGAAAATTACTTCGCAGCCAATTCCTTGGCCTGCTCGCGCCAGTCCTTGATCTGGTCGGCGCTGAAGGGCATGTGCTCGTCGATCTTGGCGACATCCTTCTCGGTCAGCTTGGCAAGCTGGGCGAAGGTGATGATGCCCTGCTCGTTAAGATCCTTGGCTGCGACCGGGCCGATGCCCTTGATCACGGTCAGATCGTCCGGCTCACCCTTCGGTGCCTTGAACAGTGGCGCTGCGGCGGTCTCGGCTGCCTTTGTCTCGGCTGCCTTGGCCTTGGGCTCCTTCTTCGGCGCGGCTTCCGCCTGCACCTCGGTGGCGGCCTCGGCCTTCACCTTCTTCGGCGCCTTGGCCGCTGCCGTCTTGGTCGGCTTGGCGCCACCCAGCAGGATCTCGGAGATCCGCACGGTGGTCAAAAGCTGGCGATGGCCGATCTTGCGGCGCGAATTCTGCCGGCGGCGCTTCTTGAAGGCGATGACGGTGCGGTTCTTGCCCTGTTCGACGACTTCGGCGGTGACCACCGCGCCGTCGACGAACGGCGCGCCAAACGTGACATTCTCGCCTTCGCCATGCGCCAGAACGTGGCCGATTTCGACCATATCGCCGACATTGGCTTCAACTTTTTCGATCTTCAGGAGATCGTTGGCGGCAACGCGATACTGCTTGCCACCCGTTTTAATGACTGCGAACATTTTTTGCCTTTCGCTGTTCGGTCGGCCTTGATGAACCGCCTCTGGCAGTTCAGCCGTCTTTTTGTCAGTCTGCGGGTTCAAAAAACAAGCGGCGCGGAAGAACCCTCCACGCCGATTGCGCGCTGTCCCTAACCGAAGGTTGGGGGCGAGTCAAGGCAAACCAGCCGCGCCGTTTCCGAGATTGTCATTGGCGGGCACGGACCGGCTGTGCCGACATGCCCACGGCGTTGCCCCCCGCCTGGGCTGAGGATGGGTGACTGGTCGGCAATCTGCCTCGGGTCTCGCTGTACCCCACCAGCCGTGAATCCGCCGCTTGCCAAGCAAGCCAAATAACTGACGGATTGGCCTTGTAACCTGCCCGTTCAGCCGTTATCTAGTGCGCCGCGCCGGCAACGGCCGACCATGACCGCGGAGAGGTGGCAGAGTGGTCGAATGCACCGCACTCGAAATGCGGCATGGGTGCAAGCCCATCGGGGGTTCGAATCCCTCCCTCTCCGCCATTTAGCCCAAGAACCTGACATCTCCTGGGCTGCTAGCCGCCTGCCGCATATCGCGCAGCCAACAGGACAAAGCCGCCCGAGCCGGGACACTCTGGCCTTTGCGGAGGCGTAAAGCTTCGGCGATGGGCAGGCCCATTCGGCTCTCCGCACATGGTTTTCTGTCCGCAAGCGCAGCCATGTCGCTGTGAATTTGCCAGCCGGTTTGGCCCAAATGGGGGAAGTGGCCGGCCCAAGATCTCGTAATGGTTGGTTCGCCCAGCCAGTTAGGAGACCACTATGCGCAAAGCCTCTCTCGCCGTCACAGTCGTCGGCACGGCCTTCTTCAGTCTTTCCACTGTCGCATCGGCATGCGTGTCGATGGACGGCAACTTCGTCGTAAACAACTGCAATTATCGCGTCATGGGAAATTGCAAAGGCTCGGATGGCAGTTGGGGTGGCTTCGGACCCATCCGCCCGGGCGGTCGTGAGGTAACTTCCAAAAGACGCGATGCCGGCTGGGACGTCAGCTATTGCAATTACGATTCATGGGTGGCCGGCACATGTCGGCCGAAGGATCCCAGGCAAATGTAAGCCGCTTTCAAGCATGTCACTTTGCGGCTCGGCTCGTTGCTGACGATGTGGCCGGCGTCGAACACCGGCCACTCTGTCGGTGCACGATAAATCCGTTACTGCTCCTTCTTGAACAGGTCCTGGAAGATCAGCTGGCCCCAAGTGCGGCCGCGTGCGTGCACCAGTGCGCCACCCTCGTTGAGCTTCCCCAGCTTGACCGGTGCGAACCCGAGTTGTTTGGCTAAGGCCGCCACGGGAGCGATCGCGTCCTCGTCGTCGCTCGACAGGAAGACGACCCGGTGCCCGCCCTCCACGATCGGATCGGCAGCCAAAGTGGCCGCGATCAGGTGATTGAAGCCTTTGACCAACTTGGCGCCGGTGAACGCCTTTGCGACGAAAGCGGAGGACGGCAGACCGTCCAGCTCTTCAGGGACTGGAAACACGTTCGTCGCGTCGATGATCGTCTTGCCTTCCCAGCTTGACAGAGCCTTCGCAACATCTGGGTGCGACTCGAAACGAACCGCCAGAAAGACGATGTCCGCCTTGATCGCTTCCGCCAGCGTTTTCGGGATAATCGTGGGTCCGATCGCGGCCGCATCGGCTGCAAAGCTTTCCGGGTCGCGCGTGGTTGCCACGGACACTTCGATGCCGTTGCGGGCAAACGCCTTGGCAAGAGCGTGGCCGATCTTGCCGAAGCCAATAATTGCATAGCTCATGTATATTCTCCTTCAGTTTACCACGCCCTGCGGGCTCAAAATATCGAATGGAGTGACCGGCCGGGCGCAGGGCGTCAGATTTGCGCCAAGCCGCCGTCGACGGCTACCTCACTGGCGGTCATGAAGCTGCTGTCCGATGACGCGAGAAAGGCAGCCGCCGCTCCAATCTCAGCCGGATCGGCCATGCGCTGGAGCGGGTTCATCGAGGCAAAGGCCTTCAAGCCCTCCTCCCCTATCGCTGCCTTCGCGAGTTCGGTCGCTGTCGGCCCGGGCGACAGCACGTTTACCCGGATGCCGGTGCCCTTCAGGTCCTCCGCCCAGCTCCGCGCAAGATTGCGCACGGCCGCCTTGCTCGCGCTGTAGACGCTGAATGCGGGGGCGCCCGTGGTGCCGGCGCTCGATCCGGTCAGGATGATCGAACCGCCCTCGCCCATCAGCGGCAGCGCCTTCTGGACCGTGAAGATCGTACCCTTCACATTGGTGTCGAAGGTTTCGTCAATGTGCTCGGCGGTGATCTCGCCGAGCGGAAGCAGGCCTCCCGCCCCGGCATTGGCGAAGACGATGTCGAGGGTTCCGCGCTCGGCCTTCACCGCTACGTAGAGCCGGTCGAGGTCGGCCTCGTTGGAAACCGAGCCTTTCACCGCGCGGGCATTAGGCCCGAGGTCGGCCACGGCGGCATCTAGCGCTTCCTGCCGGCGGCCGAAGATGAAGACGAAGGCGCCCTCCTCGATGAAGCGCTTCGCTGCGGCGCGGCCGATGCCGGTGGCGCCACCCGTAATAACCGCAACCTTACCGTCTAGTTTTCCCATAACTCAATCCTTCCAGGCTCTGTCTTTGGTCGTTCGGGTAAGCCCCGAGAACCTCTAGATGGGCCCGTCAGAGTCACGCCGTGAGTGCGGAAGCGCGCACATCGGTGGTGCAAAATCGATCCGCTTTCAGGAACTGACGCCAGCCGTGACGATCCGTGTCCGCCATTCGGAATTGCGCCGCCCCTGTCGACATAAGCTATGATGTCCCGCCCGTACTGCTGTAGCATGCGTTAGATACGGGCTTTGGAAGGCGCACCGCGCGGTGCCGGATTGCACCATGATCGACTGGGATGACATTCGCTACTTTCTTGCCGTCGCGCGCGGAGGCTCGGTGCGGGCTGCCGGCGCGCAGCTCGGGGTGAATCACTCGACCGTGCTGCGACGCGTCGCCCAGCTCGAGGAACGCCTCGGAGCGCACATGTTCGAAAAGCTGCCTTCGGGCTACCGCCTGACGGCTGCGGGCGAGGAGGTCCTCGATCTCGCGAACCAGATGGAAGCGTCGTCGCACCAGCTGGAGACGCGCGTCTTCGGGCGCGACCAGGGTGTGCGCGGGCTTCTGCGGGTGACGCTGGCACCTCCCCTCGCGACACACCTGCTCATGCCGGACTTCGCCGATTTCGCGCGTCTGCACCCGGACATCGAGATGGAAATCCTGTCGTCCGGCGAGCTGGCAAATCTGACCAACCGAGAGGCCGACGTCGCGATCCGCGTCGTCTACGACCGCAAAACCCTGCCGCTCAATCTTCACGGCCTGAAGGGACCGGAGGTGTTCGGCGGCGTCTACATGTCCCGCGATCGCCTGGCCGCGTGGCGTGCGGGCGCGCCTGATCCCATCCGGTGGATCGTCATAAGCGTTCATGGAATTCCAGAGTGGGCCGGCGCGGGTGAGGTTCGCACCGCGGGGGTTCCATTCAGGACCACGGACGCCGAGGCGCAGATCGTTGCCGTACGGCAAGGTCTCGGGATCACGACACTGCCGTGCTTCGTCGGAGATGCCGACCCCCTGCTGGTGAGGGTGCCGGGCACCGACCTGCACATGTACGGAACGCTCTGGCTTCTCACACAGGGGGAGACACGCAAGACGAAGCGCGTGCGGCTCTTCACGGAGTTCGTATCCCGCAGGCTCGCCGCCTACGCTCCGCTTTTCACGGGACTGTCCATATCGCGCGACTGACGCCCGGCGGGTCGACGCTGCGGTGGATAGGCGGATAGCGGCACCTATTGCGGTTGCAGATGCTCAGCCATGAAGTCGATGAACGCCTCAGTCTGGGCCTGATCTGTCGACTGGCCGGCCAGAGAACATTGAACTGATCGGTCTCGGCGGGGGCATGGGCGGTGGAGGAATGGGCGGCGACGGAACAGGAGGTTTCGGAACGGATGCCTTCTCCGAAGATCCCTATGCTTCAGGGCGCGTGACCAGTCGCTGATCTGACCTCAGGCCGAACCATCGGATTGGTGCTCGGCAATCGCACTCAGAAAAACCTGGCCGAACTCCTTCAGCTTTGCCGCCCCAACCCCATTCACTTCAGCGAAGGCGTCGAGGTCGTTTGGGCGGCGCTCTGCCATGTCGATCAGGGTGCGATCGGAAAACACCACATAGGCCGGCACCTGGCGCTCCTTGGCGAGCCGCAGTCGCAAGGTCTTCAGCGCGGCCAGCAGCCCGGTGTCCACATCCGATTGCCCGAAATCCTGCCCGGAGCGCGTCTTGCCGCGCAAGGCGCGGCTGCGTACCTCGACACGATAATGGAACGGCACCTCGCCACGGCCAAGCGCCTGGCCCTTTTCGGCGATGGCGAGCCCGCCATGGCCGGCCGGATCCGGGATCAGGAACCCGCCGGCGACGAGTTGCCGGATCAGCGACAGCCAAAAATCCTTCTTATGCGCCAGCCCGCTGCCGAAGCTGGCAAGTCTCTGGTGGTTCCTGGCCAGCACCTTCTCGGTTTCATGGCCGAGCAGAATGTCGATGACATGGCCGGCACCGAAGCGTTCGCCACTCTGGGCGATGGCTGCCAGGATGATCCGCGCCTCCGCTCCGCCATCGGCGCGCGGCGCCTGGTCGAGGCAGGTGTCGCAATTGCCGCAAGGCTGCGCTTCTTCGCCGAAATAGCCGAGCAGCACCTGGCGGCGGCACTGCGCCGTCTCGCAATAGCCGATCAGCGTGTCGAGCCGGCCATGCGAGCGCCTCTTGTGCTCGGGCGGCGCATCCTCGTCGTCGATGAACATCCGGCGCATGCGGATATCGCCAAGGCCGAACAGCATATGCGCCTCGGCGTCCCGCCCATCGCGGCCGGCGCGGCCGATCTCCTGGTAGTAGGCCTCCAGGCTGCCCGGCATGTCGGTGTGGAAGACATAGGCGACATCAGGCTTGTCAATACCCATGCCGAAAGCGATGGTCGCCACCATGACGACGCCTGAAAGAGTCATGAAGCTGTTCTGGTTGGCGTCTCGCGCCTCCTTGCTCATGCCGGCATGATAGGCGAGCGCGGTCACGCCGTTCTTCTCGAGGAAGGCCGCCATCTCCTCCGTCTTCTTGCGCGACAGGCAGTAGACGATGCCGCTGCGGCCGGGATGGCGCTCGACGAAGCGCAGCAATTGCCGCTTGCTGTCCTGCTTGGCCTCGATGGCAAGCTTGATGTTCGGCCGGTCGAAGCCCAGCACCAGGGTCTCGACGCGCTCGGCAAACAGCCGAGATTCGATGTCCGTGCGCGTGCCTTCGTCCGCCGTTGCCGTCAGCGCGATGATCGGCACATTGGGAAAGATGCCGCGCAGACGCGACAGGTCCTCGTATTCGCGCCGGAACGCCGGCCCCCATTGCGAGATGCAATGCGCCTCGTCGACGGCGATCAGGCTGACATCGAGCCTGGCCAGCGCCTCGAGCATCCGCTCGGTCATCAGCCGCTCCGGCGCGAGATAGAGCAGGCGCGTCTGGCCTGAGGCGACGCGACGCCATGCGGCGATATTGGCATCGCGGTCGATCGAGGAATTGATCGTGTCGGCCGCCACGCCGGCAAGCCGCAAGGCGGCGACCTGATCCTGCATCAGCGCCACCAGCGGCGAAACGACAATGGTGAGCCCACCCAGGACCAGTGCCGGCACTTGGTAGCAGAGCGATTTGCCCGCACCTGTCGGCATGACGGCCAGCACATGACGCCCAGCCAGCAGCGCGTCCATGACATCGGCCTGGCCGGGGCGAAAATCATCGAAGCCGAACACGTCTTTCAGCACGCGCCGCTTGGGATCTCGCTCTTCTGTCGCGACGGCCGCCGGTGCCTGCATCACCGCGCGTCCACGGTCGGCGTGCTTATTGGCATGTCATAGCCGAACTCGGCGCAGAAACGCCGGACGCCGACGAGAAATGCCGGGGGCAGACCGTCGAGATAGGTCCTGAATTCTTCATTCCGTTCCCATTTTCTCAACGAAGCCACCCGGATCGGATTGTCCGGATCCTCGCTGAAACGAATGCGCGGTGTCAGTCCGAACGACTGCGCGATTCTGTCCTGCTGCGCATCGGGCGCGCCGATCATGTCTTCGTAGCGGACAAAGAGTATCTGCCGGTGCGGTTGTGCCTTCTTCAGCCGGGTCAGCGCGTCGTATTCGGCCAGCCAGCGATGCGGCGTGACGTGGAACCGACGCTCGTGGCGTGTTTGCGGATGCGAACTTGTCAGCGTGTCGAATGGATGGCGCACACAATAGATCAAGCTGATGGAGGGAGGTAGCTTCGCCAGATGCGCAAAACCGCGCGCATCGCGCTTGACGACGAGGTTCGATTCCGGCCGATCCAGCATGTCCAGCATTGTGTATCGCGCTTCGGGCGGATGGACGAAAATATCCCCGAAACACCTCATCAGCCGCTGTGTCAGCGTCGTCCCGCTGCGCGCGCAGCCCGAAATGAAAATTCTGTTGGCGGGCGTTGCGCGTGCGTATGTGCGTCTTTGCATGCGCTGTTTCAGAGACAGCGGCACGAATCGCAGAAACTCCCGCATAACCCTTCGCGCGGCCGCTCCAAACGCAGCCTCAAGCCTGCGCGCGCCCTTCATCCGCAATTCCGCTGGCGCAATGCGGCAACCCGATCTTGCATCAGGGCCACCCGGGACGAAACGCGCCGCCTGCGGGCCACGGCCAAGATGCTCATCGCCGATGCCTGCATCAGGCAGACACCGGGCTGCAATTTCGTGGATTGGAGAGGATGTGGAAACCGGTCAAAACGACTCTCCGCATGGGCACCTTGCCTTAGCGCAGCTGACACCGGACCACAACCAGAACAAGCCGGCACAAGGAAAGCCTGCGGCGCGAACGCGGAAGCTGACCGATTGATCCAAGGCTCGCCGCAGCACCTTCCCTTGCGAGACCTGCACCCCCGCTGGATTCCGCCACGCACCACGATGTAAGCTCGGCCCGACAAGTCAGGGAGGGCGCGATGCTGCAGGCCATTCAGGATGCTCTCGGCGAGCGGTTTCGGTTGCAGCGTGCTGCCTTCGAGACGCAGCCTTTCCCCAACTTTGGCATCCGCAAGGATCGCCTGAAACGCCTGTTGGCGTTGACCGAGCGGCATGAAGCCGACATCTGCACCGCCATCGACACCGACTTTGGCGGCCGTTCCGCGCATGAGACGCGTCTTGCGGAACTGTTCGTCGTGCGCGCCGGTATCCGCCACGCGCTGTCGCACCTCAGGGGCTGGATGCGCGAACGCCGCGTTGTCACCACCATGCCGTTCCTGCCCGGCCGAAATCGCCTCGTCCCGCAGCCGCTCGGCGTCGTCGGCATCGTGTCGCCCTGGAATTATCCTTTCCAGCTCGCCGTCGCGCCGGTCACGGCGGCACTCGCGGCCGGCAATCGCGTGCTTATAAAACCTTCCGAATTGACGCCGGCATTTTCAGCGCTGCTGGCCAAACTCGTTGCCGAGCATTTCGCACCCGATGAGCTCAGCGTCATCAGCGGCGACGCGGAGATGGGAAAGGCCTTCGTGTCGATGCCTTTCGATCATTTGCTGTTCACCGGCTCGACCGCGGTCGGACGCCAGGTCGCGATCGCCGCGGCCGCCAACCTGACCCCGGTCACGCTCGAACTCGGCGGCAAGTCGCCGGCAATCTTCGATCCGTCATGCGATCTCGACGCGGCGGTATCCAGCATTGCCTATGGCAAGCTGTTGAATGCCGGGCAGACCTGCATCGCGCCGGATTATCTGCTGGTGCCGAAGGGACAGGCAGGCACGGTCGCTGCCAAGCTCGCAACGGCGATCACGAAGCTCTACCCAACCCTGCGCGACAACCCCGATTATACCGCCATCATCAGCGAGCGGCACCACCAGCGCCTGCGCGACATGATCACCGAGGCGCGTAATGCCGGCGCCGATGTCACCGAAATCAACCCGGCCGGCGAGGCATTCGGCGCGACAAACCGGAAATTGCCGCCGACCCTGGTCCGCAACGCCGGCGCAAACCTGCGGCTGATGCGCGAGGAGATTTTTGGGCCGGTACTGCCCATCGTCGAATATGCCGGGATCGACGAGGCGATAGCCCATGTGAACGGGGCGGACCGGCCGCTGGCGCTCTACTGGTTCGGGCGCGACAGCGGCAACCGTCAACGCATCCTGCATGAGACCGTCGCCGGCGGCGTCACCATCAACGACTGCATGCTGCATCTGGTGCAGGAGAACCAGCCTTTCGGCGGCGTCGGCGCCAGCGGCGTGGGCGCCTATCACGGCGAATGGGGCTTTCGCACCTTCAGCAAGGAGAAGCCGGTTTTCCTGCAGTCCCGGCTGAGCGCGGGAGCCTTGTTGCGCCCGCCCTACGGCAAGACGTTCGAGCGGCTCTTCAGCCTGCTCCGGCATATCACCTGACCGACGCAGTCACCGCCATCACGAACACCCGGCGCGTTAAGCCTATGTTCACCATCATGCGGCAGGTTCGCATCCTGCGGTCATGTCTTGAGTACCGCGGCGCCACAAGCGCCCAGGCAACAACCCGCGCCTCTTTTGAGGTGCGGGTCTTCCCTGGCTAGAGCGTTTCATATTTTGACGGAAGCGTAGCCTGCGTTTTCGAAGTAGTTCTTGCATTCGGCTGCCTCGATTGTTTCGACGAG